>CAYPYM010000373.1:0-4128 GCA_964414435.1 uncultured Ignavibacteriales bacterium
ACATCGGCCTTCTCCTTCGCCGGGGTCTTCGCCGCCGGCATCTCGTCGGCCGTTGTCTCCGGGGCTGGTGTTACCTTCGACGGTGTCTCCTGTGTCTGGACTTCCTTCGTCTGCGTCCTGGCCGGCTGCTCCGCCTCGGGTGAGGTGGGCGGTTCCGAACTGGGGTGTTGTATCTCCGCCTCAGTGTCGCCGGTCGATTGATCGGCCTGCCTCGGTGTGACATTTTTCTGCAACTGGTCGGCCTTCTCCCGGAACGATTCGTCCTTGTCCGCCGCCGGGACGGTTATTCGCACTGCCTCGTCGGTTGATCCGGCGGCGTTCGGCAGCGATCCTTCCTCTTCCATGGTCTGCTCCGACGGCTCGTTGCCGGTTGCGACCGCCTTCTTCTCGGCCACCTCGGCCGAGTCGCTGCGCAGCCAGGCCTGCTGCGTGGCGGTGTCGACCGGAATCGCAGTCCGGCCCGCTTCCCTCGCTTCTTTCTGCTTGAATATATCCGACTGGTGGATGCCGATGAAGGTCAGGATCGCGATCGACGCCGCCGCGGCGGTGATTTTCCAGGCGAGCCCGGAGCTCTTCTTCGGGCGGATATCGGTCACGATCTCTTCACCGAAGCCCAGCCGCTCCTCGATCCGCTGGGCCATTCCCTCCCAGTAGTCGTCGTCGCCGTCGATCTGCGAGTGCTTTTCGACCAGCGTGTCGACCTTTTTGAGGCGTTCGAGCAATGCCCGGCATTCCTCACAGGTCTCAAGGTGTTCGCCGACCACCTGGGCCTCGTACGGCGGCAGTTCGCCGTCGAGCCAGGCCGAGATTCGATCCTGAAAATACCCGTGATCCATAACCCGTTTCACTCAGGACCTACAGCAGGTCCTTGAGTTCCTCCAGTAATAGCTGCCGCGCCCGGAACAGTCGCGAATCGACCGTGCCGGGCGGAATTTTCAAAGAGCTGGCGATCTCGGCGTAGTTCATCCCCTCGAAATGCCGCAGCACAAACGCCGCCCGGTGCTGCACCGGGAGCGCCTCGACCGCCTTGTAGAATCGACGCTGGCTCTCTTCATCCAGCAGCTGCTCCATCGGTCCCAGATCGGTCGTCGCCGGGTTGTACCCCTTCTCCACCAGCGCGTCGAGCGAGTCGGCCCGGTCCTCGCGGTGGATGTGGTTGTAGGCGGTGTTCCGGGCGATGGTTGACAGCCAGGGGTAGAAGTCGTAACCGACCTTAAACGTCTTGAGCGCCTTGTAAGCCTTCACAAATGATTCCTGCACAACATCTTCCGCCGCGTCAAACGAGCCCAGCATACCGTAGATATACCGGAAAAGCCGTTTCTGGTGGCGGCGGATCAGTTTGCCGAACGCCTTCTGGTCGCCGTTTTGGGCCGCCTCAATGAGGGCCCGCTCCAGCTTCCTCTCCTCGTCCTCTGATACCGGCTGAGGCCTGTTTTCTTCCGGAAAAATTTTACCCATGTCCGTTCCGGCGGCCGGACACCAGTCCGACCACAAGGATTTCAAGCGCCAGTTTCGGGGGAAGGTTGCCCCCCCGCAACTCGGCATCGGTTTCGGCCAGGTCCTTGATTATCTGCTCCAGCCTCGCCGGCTCGTAACGGGCCGCCTGCGGCCGAAGACGTCGTTCCAGCCAGGCGAAATTGCCCGGCAGCGGTTTGCCGTTGCGAATGAGATACAGCCGCAGGAAATGCTGGGTGATAAAGGTGCAGAGGCTCACCGGCGAGTTGCCCTCGAGCATCAGCCGCTCCAGCATGTGCAGGACTTCCGAGGCCGACCCCTGAGCGACCAGGTCGGCCAGCTCGAAAATACTGAAGACCTCGTAGCCGGCGACAATCCCGGCGACATCGTCGTAGGTGACCGTCTCCCCCGGCTGGCGGAAATTGGCCAGCTTGTCGACCTCGCCGACCACCGCCCCGAGATTCCCGGCCAGCATCTCGACCAGCAGGATGAGCGCTTTCGGTTCGATCTGAAGGTTGACCTTGCCGAGACGGGTCTGCACCTGAGCGCGGACCTCACCGGGGGTCAGTTTGGGAAACTCCACCGCTTCGGCGGCGGCCGAAATAGTGTTGAGGAATTTCGATTTTTTCTTGGGCATGCGGGCCGACGGTGAGGTGAAAACGACCACCCGGTTCGGGTCGGGCGGTTGGAGCATCTTGAGAATCCGTTCGACCTCGGTCGGCTTGTAGCTCTGGAATTCGGCGATATTGAATACCTGCCGCTCGCCGAGCATCGGAAGGTTGGCCAGTTCGGCGATAACGTCAGGGGCCGACATCTTGCGGCCGTTGAGTTTTCGATAGTTGGTGGCGATCTGGCGGTCGGGCAGGAACTGCCGCGCGACGTATTTGGCCGCCTCGATGATACGGTAGTCCTCGGCGCCGTAGAAGTAATACGCCGGCTTGAACTTGCCGGCGTTGATCTCTTTCAGAAGCTGCGCGGGGGTCGGCATGGTGATGAATTATACCATCACCCGCCGGGGACGGTCAATCAAAAAGCTCGTCGAACTCCGGGTTGTTCCGGGCCGGGATCCATTCGAGCGAGAAGCGGTATTTCTGGCGGTAGTTTTCGGCCTTCTCGAGCAGGTGGCCGAAGTGATCGGGGAGCGGGGCGCGGTGGTTCACACCGTTGACCACGGACAGATTGTTGCCGTATATCTGGTAGGTGTGGTTGGAGAAGTATTTCTTGTTGCTGTCGATGAACTCGAGCAGCGCCAGGAGGGCGGCGAGGTCGCCGTGCACGTGGTCGACCGCCTTGAAGGGGGCCTTGAATTTGATACCGATTTCCGGTATATGGAAGGACACCACGACAGACTTGTCCGCCGGGCTTGCCTTCGACAGTTGTAGTGATCCGAAGTAGCAGTCCATGCCCGGACTCCATGCAACCGCCGTGCCGGGTCCGGGCCGTACCTCCCCGCCTTGAAGCACAACGACTTACTCCGGCCGGGGCGGCCGGGGCGCGGTGACTTTTGTGCATCTTTTTTCAGTCCGTGCAGACCCGCCGGACGTTATAACTTCTTGCCAAAAGAAGAAGAACCTGATTGTTTTACGCCGTATGACACCCATACTCAAACAAGCCAAAGCCAGTCGCTACATGGGCTATCTCCGTGATGAGAACTGCCATGTCAATCTGGCGGGGCGGTACGAATATCTCGAGCTGCCTTACTACCTGTCCCAGGATTATGAAAACGACGGCAAGCCGGTCCATCCGACCTGCAAAGAGATGCTCGACGCTTATGTCGTGCCGCTTTTTCTCGAACGGGCCAAACTGGCCGGGCTGGCCGTGCCGGAGTACTACATCACCAACGGCTATTTCGAACCGCCGGTGATCGTCGACTCGATGAATCCGTTCATGAACCGCAGCCGCATCGTGCTGAAAATGTCGCAGCAGAAATCGGTGTCGAAATCGATCACCCGCAACTTCACCTACGCCGCCGCCTGCCAGGAAATTCCCGCCGAGGCCAAGGTGGAGACTTTCCGGGCGGTGCTCGGATGGTCGGTGGCCGCGCGCTACCGTGAGGCGGCGGCCGATTTCTGGCGGGTCTTTCAGATCCCGCTGGCGAAAGTGCGGGTCGTCGTCAAGCCGGACAACACCGTGCTCTTCAGCCGGGTCTCCCCCCTGTTGTTCAAGGACCTCAAGAAACGCGAACTCGAGTATCTGGAGAAGAGGATCTCATGGGACGAATAGGCGTTTATGTCGAGCGCTACACGATCACCCGGTCGGACGAAATGGGTGCGCTCATGCGATTCAGTATGGTGGCGCGTAAACTCGGCCACGATGTCGACTACATCTTTCGTCCCGAGATGTGGAAGATTGCGCAGTTCGACGCGATCTTCATCCGTGCCCTCACCGACCCGCTCAATTCGTCGTATGTCGCCGCCCGTCTGGCCGAGATGCACGGCAAGCGGGTGATCGACGATCCCGAGTCGATTTATATCTGCTGCGACAAGGTCAACATGTACCGCCACCTTCAGCGCGCCGGGGTGCCGATGCCCGACACGGTCTATCTCGAGGAAAAGGACCTGACCAAAACGCGGGCGGCCGAGGTGCTCGATGAACTCGGATCACCGCTGGTGCTCAAGGCGCCCAACAGCAGCTTCTCGATGTATGTCGAGAAGGCTGAGACGCCCGATGAAT
>CAYPYM010000374.1:0-4125 GCA_964414435.1 uncultured Ignavibacteriales bacterium
CAGTTCTGTGATGAGGACGCCCAGGAGATGAAGTCGATGCTTCAGGGTGAAGGCTTCACGGTGCGTATGGATATCGACCGTTCCGCCACCGCCGACGCCATCGTTGCCGGCCTTCAGTGGCTGATCAACAGCGCCGGCCCCGGCGATGAAGTTGCCTTCTGCTACAGCGGTCACGGGTACAAGTCTCCCGAGGGATCGGCCCTCATCTCGACGGATCTGTATTACATTCCCCACGGCTACGTCATGTCCTACTTCAATGCGGTCAACTGCACGAAGAAGCTCATGACGCTCGATGCCTGTGTGATCGGTGATTTCCACGGCGACGTGGTGAACGGTACCGTCCTGGCGACGGCCTCGACCACGTCCAACTCGTACGACGCTCCCGATCTTCAGAATGGCGCCTGGACCTATTTCTTCCTGGAAGGCGCCAACGACATGAATATGGTGTTTGCGGAAGACGTGGCGACCTACGCCGAGGCCGAAATGAGAGCCTGGGCCAGGCCGTACCACCTTCGGGTCAGCCCGAAGCATACCGATGCTTACACCGGCATGTTCGATATGTAAGCCACTGGCGGTAGGCCAAGTAAAAAAGCCCGTCCATCCGGACGGGCTTTTTTTGTCGCTGTGTGACGGCGCTATTTGCTCGAAGACATCATCCGCTCGCGGGCTCTTACCGAAATCTCCTCGACCGCCTCGATCGCGGTATCGATGTGGGCCTCGGTGTTGAACGGCCCGATCGCGAACCGCACGCCGCCGTGGATCTTCATGGTGCCGATCTGCTCGTGAACCAGCGGGGCGCAGTGCAGCCCGGTCCGGGTGGCAATGTTGAAGTCGACGTCGAGCATGATGCCTACATCGCCGGCTTCGAATCCCTCGACATTCATTGTGATCGTGGACAGGTGATTTTCGAGGCTGTTGCAGCAATACACCGTGACGCCTTCGACCGCCCTCAGTCCCTCGACCAGCTTCGTCGCCAGTTTCATCTCACGGCCGTGAATCGCCTCCACCCCGCCCTGCTCGGCGATCCAGTTCTGGGCTTCCCAGAGCGAGGCGATCCCGACCATATTCGGCGTGCCGAATTCCATCCGGTAAGGGTACTCATCGAGATGGTAGGGATAAGCGCTGCGGACACCGGTGCCGCCGGAGCGGGTGTGACGGATTTCGACATGGGGACGGATACACAGGCCGCCGATGCCGGTGCAGCCCATCAGCCCCTTGTGGCCGGTGAAGGCGAGGACATCGATATTCATCGCCTGCATGTCGATCGGGATATGCCCGGCGGTCTGGGAGGCGTCGATCGCGAAGATCACCCCCCGGTCGCGGCAGATCTTCCCGATCTCGGCAACCGGCTGCACCGTCCCGAGGACGTTGGAGCCGTGGTTGACGATTACGAGGCGGGTGTCGGGCGTGATCGCCGCCGCGATGGCGTCGGGCTCGACGAAGCCGTCGCCGTTGAACGGAACGTACGTGGCGGTGACGCCCTGGTCGCGGACAAGGTGGTTAATCGGCCGGATGACCGAATTGTGTTCGAGATTGGTCGTGACGACATGGTCGCCCGGGGCCAGCAGACCCTGAATGATGAGGTTGAGCGCGTCGGTGGCGTTGTAACCGAAACAAAGCCGCTCCGGGGCGGACTCGTCGCCGCCGAAGAAGTGGGTGAGACGCTTGCGGAGGTCTTCGACGATGTTTCCGGCTTCGATCGCCTTGTCGAATCCACTCCGTCCGGGATTGACCCCGCACCCCCGGTAGAAATCAACCATGAATTTGTAGACCCGGTCGGGCTTGGGCCAGGAGGTCGCGGCGTTGTCGAGATAAATCAGTTCATCCACGGTGGGCCTCACAATCTCTTATCGTGACGGTCACGGCGCCGGAAGGACTCCGGCAAACCTATACCATTTACTCCGCTTTCGCTTCAAGATACACCGAAAACGGAATAAGTCAACGTGTGGTGATAAGATTGTGATTCGGAAAGCGCGGCGTGGGCCGCGGTCAGGCATCGAGCGCCGCGCGGGTAGCGGCCAGGATTTCGTCGCGCAGCCGTCCGCGGTTGACAATGGTGAGTTCGAACAGCACGGTGTCATCGCGGCGCTTGATTTTCCGAATCAGACCGCTTCCGCGCATGGCGACGGTGGTGAGCACGACCCGGTCGGAATCAAGGAGCCGCGCCACGAGCGATACGAACTTCGGCGAGAAGCACTCCATGCGGCCGATCTCGTCGATAATCACCAGCTTCCGCTCGACCTGCTCGAGACGCAGGCGGTCGAGGAACGTTTCGAAGGTGCCGATATCGACCCCGTAGCGGCCGACTCTGGTGCCGACTGATTTGTCGACATGGGCGAAGACTGTCCGGACACCATCGAGGCTGTTCAACTCGAATCCCTTGCGGACGCCCTTTTCACGAATTTCGGAAGTGTAGAAACCGATCGGATCGTAATCGACCAATTGACGAGCGATGTCACGGATCAGGGTGGTCTTGCCCACGCCGGCGTAGCCGGTCAGGGCGACGTTGGTGGGGAACCGTTGCTTCATCGAACCTACCTCTCCGGTTGCAGGTTGGCTCAGCCGTCGCACGGACGGGCCGGCTGCGCGGTCGCTTGCCGGATCGCCCGGGCGCACCCCATGTACAAACTCCTCTTCGATCACGGGCCGTGGCGCGGATCGATGTCGATTCAACCGCGCGGCGAGTAGGCCGCGCATCACGTTAGTATTCGCTCAGTCCAAGAAGAATTTCGATCGCCCGGGATTGTCAGCCGGACGGATTGCGTGCTCAAGACGCTAGCGGGCGCACGTCACCCCAGGGCTGAAGCCGGAGGTTTATCGGTGAATGCGTCTTCGTTTAGAAAATCTTGCAATTCTGTTACCCTGACTGCTATCAGTATAGCAACTTCCTGAGGCTCGGGTCAAGCCGAATCGAACACTTTTTTGGGTCTGTTTCCTCTTGTGTTGACCCTGAGTCCGCGATAGATTCTTCCTGTATGCGGGACGTAGCGCACAAACGACCGGTTCGGCCGCCGACCGCGGCGGAACGCTTGCTCAAAGCATGCCGCAACTGGCTGCGAGCTCGAAGCGGGCAGGTTGAACCGATGGGGCTGGTCATGCTGCTGGCCGATCGCTTCGGGAATGCCCGCGCCATCCCGCGAGGCAGCGAGATCAGAAGGGTCCCGCCCAATCACGCGCCGGACGAACTATCCGGCATCGACGAGCTGTTCCAAAAAACAAAGTTCACCTCCGACGAAACCTGCACCGATCAATCGTCTGTCACGCCGGCGGTGCTGGCCGCGTTGTATGAAGCCACCCTGCGCGATCGCCGACGCAGCGGCGCCTACTACACTCATCCGGCAGTCGTTCGTTTCATGTGTCGCACCACCCTTGAATTGATGCTCACGGACTGTGCGATCGGACCGGGGCGAGATCGAAGAGCATTGCGCATAATCGACCCGGCCTGCGGCTGCGGCGAGTTTCTTGTCGGGATGCACTTGGTGCTGGAGGAAATGGCCGCATCGGAAATCGGAGGTAGTCGGCGACAGCTCCCGGCAATCCGGCTGGTGGGTGTCGACATCGATGACAGCGCCCTGACAATTGCGCGGCGGCGGTTGGAGTTTCGGCGAAAGGCGGCCGACTCGATGATCGGAGCACTTCGGATCCCAACGGACATGGTCTGCCGAGACAGCCTGTCACCCGGTGACGAGGACGCCTATGATATCGTGATCGGCAACCCGCCGTACGGTATCAAAGCCGAACGTACGGTGCGGGACCGCATTTTCCCGCCGTCGGAGGGGGCCCAGTCGCGCGACCTGTACGGGCTTTTTGTCGGCCGCGGGCTGGAACTCCTGCGGCCCGGCGGGTGTCTGAGCTTCCTGCTCTCCGATACCTGGCGCACGATCAAAAGCCACCAACCGCTGCGGCGCCGCCTGCTGGAAACGACCACGATCCGACACGTAATCGATTTGCCGACCGCCGTATTCAGGGCGGCGGTGAATACGACGATTCTGACCCTGACGAATACCCCTCCCGCGCCGGGTCACCGGATGGTGTCGGCTGAATTGCCCAGTGTCCCCACGACTGATCCCGAGAGTCTCGAAGGCGCCCTGATCGAGGCGGTCTCGGGTTTGGATGGATACGATG
>CAYPYM010000375.1:0-4108 GCA_964414435.1 uncultured Ignavibacteriales bacterium
GCCGCTCAACCGTAATTTCGATATCGTCTTCGCCGCCTACTGGTATTCGCATATTCCGCTCGCGATGCTGAACCGCTTCTGGGAAGAAGCAGCCGACGTGCTCGCGCCGGGCGGTGCCGCGATCTTCCTCGACATGACCTGCAAGCCGAGCCTCAAAAAAGAAATCGCGGGATACGACACCGACGGCAACTGTCTCAGCCGGCGGATACTCCCCGACGGCTCCGAACACACGATCGTGAAGAACTTCCCGACTGCCGAGGAAATCTCCCGTTCGTGCGAGCGCTGGTTTGAAGCGGTGGAGTTTGAGGAGTTTGTGGAACTGAAAACCTGGCTGGCGGTGGCGCGGCGGCGGTAGCGCCGTCTTTGTGCCACTGACAAACTTGTTTTGTCAGCGCCCTTTCATGTCTCTTCCCCACTTGTAGACGTCCGTCCACCGGTAGATGTGGACATCTGCCGCCCAGAAATCCGCGCCACCCACACAGATCACCCGCAGGCTGCGTCACCCTGAGCGGAGTCGAAGGGTGACCGTGCGCTGTTCCTCCTGTTCGTTCCGTCAGGTCCTGATCCGTCCTGAGCTTGTCGAAGGGCGGATTGTGACCTGACGGCACTCCGTCCCCCTACCCTTTCAACGGCTGCCACCGCTTGAACCACTCGAACCCGAACTGCTCCATCAAATACAGGTAATCGTCGTTGCCGATCGGCATTTCATCGGCGCAGTAATGCAGCCCGAAATACGACTGCGCCGCGTTGATCCGGCCGTCCTTTTTCACCCGCGCCAGACACCGCTCGGCCGCTCCCGGCCCGTGCACCGCCCGGCAGGCCCGATCGAGTCGCTCGAGCCGCTGCTCGTTGATCTGCGACATGCGCGCCGTCCCCTGGTACTTGTGATTGAACGCCGTGAGGAGGTTGTCATCCGACGGATCGTGATAGGTCTCATCGTGGACCAGCATGTGCAGCGGCAGTTTCGAGCGCGGCTCCGGGCGGTGCTTCGGGTAACCCAGCGAGAGCAGCACCACCGGGAAGACTTCTTTCGGCAGGTGCAGCATTTCGCGCAGTTCACGGAAGCACTCGAGCACCGTGCCGACATAGACCGAGCCGAGCCCGACCGCATCGGCGGCGATACAGATACTCTGGGCCGCGATAATCGTATCCTGGAACGAAATCCAGAAATGCCGGAATGCCTTGTGGGCGCTGAACGGCGAGTCGGACAGCTCCGCCCAGCGGTGCAGACGGTGGAAATCGATACAGAAAATCAGGTCGACGGGGGCAGTGGAGATAAACGGCTGGTTGCCGCACAGCCGGGTGAGCCGATCCTTGGTCTCCTGGTGCTCGATCTTGATTATCGAAAACGGCTGAAGGTTGCCGCCGCTGGCCGCCCGCTGGCCGGCCTCGAGCACACTGGCGAGAACATCCTGCGGGATCTTCTTGTCGTGGAAACTGCGGCAGGTGGAGCGATGGAGCAGTTGACGGATCGTGTCGTTGGACAGGGCCGAATCGGTCGACATGGTACCTCCGTGAGGCGTTGTGGCCGGGGACGGCAATCCCCGGCCGGGAGTTTCTTTTTTCTGCTATCCAATCTGAGGTATCGGGCGGGCCGGGTCAAGGGGAATGGACGCGGCGGGCAATGAAAAACCCGGCTTCTTCGTCGTGAAGCCGGGTCTTCTATGTCAGTTGGGAACGTCTACGCTTGCTTAGCAACTCTCTTTCGTCACTCACTAGTTAATACTCTCAAACCACCCCCCAGGTTTCAAGGTTTTCGTCAGATTTTGGTTAAACTGGCCGGGCCGCCTTAGGTCTTGCCAATTTCGGCCTTTTGGCTTTAATTGGGGGCCTGACAAAGCAAGATGACAACCGCCCAACGCCCGTTTTACCCGGAGACTCTACCGATGGATTACAAAGTCCGGACCCGGATCAGAGAGATCGTTATCGAGGACAAGGTCCCGGTCAACACCGAGGTCACCGTTCTCGGACTCGTGCGCACCGCCCGCCGCGGCAAAGATGTCGCGTTTTTGGAGGTCAACGACGGGTCCTGCATGCAGAATATCCAGGGCGTGGTGTCTGATCCGGACGCGTTCCCCGATCTGGACAGGATCCTCACCGGGGCGTCGGTGCGACTTCGCGGCAACCTGATCGAATCCCCCGCCAAGGGGCAGAAATACGAGATCGCGGTGACGGCCCTTGACCTGATCGGCGAGGCGCCGAGCAGTTACCCGCTCCAGAAAAAACGGCACACGTTCGAGTTTCTCCGCGAGATCGCCCATCTCCGTCCGCGGACAAACACGTTCGGGGCGGTCTATCGGACCCGCTCGAAACTCGCTTACGCGGTTCACAAGTACTATCAGGAGCGCGGGTTTTACTATATCCACACGCCGATCATCACCGCCTCCGACTGCGAGGGCGCCGGCGAGATGTTCCATGTCACGACGCTCGACCTGAAAAACCTGCCGATGACCGAGGGCGCGATCGACTGGAACGAGGATTTCTTCGCAGCCGAGGCCTACCTCACCGTCTCCGGCCAGCTCGAGGGCGAGTTGATGGCCACCGCGCTGGGCGATATCTACACCTTCGGGCCGACCTTCCGGGCCGAAAACTCCAACACCGCCCGGCACGCCTCGGAATTCTGGATGATCGAGCCGGAGATGGCCTGGGCCGAACTCGATGACGACATGGACCTGGCCGAAGATTTCCTCAAATACCTGTTCCGCTATGTGCTGGAGAACTGCGCCGATGACATGGCCTTCTTCAACCAGTGGGTCGACAAGGAACGCATCGCCACCCTCGAAGGCGTCATCAAGTCGAACTTCGAACGGGTCACCTACACCGAGGCGATCGAACAGCTCGAAAAGTCGGGCGAGAAGTTCGAATTCCCGGTCAAGTGGGGCGTCGATCTCCAGACCGAACACGAACGCTGCCTGACCGAGAAAATCTTCAAAAAGCCGGTGATCGTCTACGACTACCCACTCGATATCAAGGCGTTTTACATGCGCGTTAACGACGACTGGAAAACGGTGCGGGCGATGGACGTCCTCGTACCGCGGGTCGGCGAGATTATCGGCGGATCGCAGCGTGAGGAGCGGCTCGATGTGCTCAAGGAGCATATGAAGCGCAAGGGGCTGACCGACTGGGATATCTACTCGTGGTATTTCGACATCCGCCAGTACGGCACGATGCCGCACGCCGGGTTCGGCCTCGGCTTCGAGCGGCTGGTCATGTATGTCACCGGGATGCAGAATATCCGCGACGTCCTCCCCTTCCCGCGCGTGCCCCGCTGGGCGAAATTCTAGACCTGGCCGCGACGGCGCATCTTTCGATGCGCCGTTTGCGTATGAGAGAGACAAGACAGCTTTAGACGGCGAGCGCACGACAGTCATGCTGAGCTTTGTCGAAGCATGACGGGCAGAAGCGTCTCGCAAGCAACTGTCTGCCGGTCACCCTTCGACAAGGCTCAGGGTGACGGTGCGGGCTAAGAACCTGGTATGAGATAGACAACAGGTACGTCATGCTGAGCGCACAGACGTCATGCTGGACGCACAGACATTATGCTGAGCGGAGGAACGTCATGCTGGACGCAGGAACGTCATGGTGAGCGGAGTCGAACCATGACGGGCAGAGGTCCCGCGTAGAGAACAGATACAATGACCGACACGATCGACATCGTCACCGCCTCCGCCCCGGAGCAGATCGAGCAGATCCGGACCCTCTTTGTCGAATACGGCGAATCGCTCGGGTTTTCCCTCTGCTTCCAGGGGTTCGATAAGGAACTGGAAGGGCTGCCGGGGGACTATGCCCCACCCGACGGCTCCCTGTTGATCGCCTACGTCGACCACGCCCCGGCCGGGTGTGTGGCACTACACCGGATCGAGGGTCCGATTTGCGAGATGAAGCGGCTGTATGTTCGCCCCGCCTATCGCAAGTTCGGGCTCGGCCGGAAACTGGCGGTGCAGATTATCGAGGATGCCCGCGAACGGGGCTACGAGCGGATGCGGCTCGATACGATCAACACGATGACTGCGGCCATCACACTTTATCGCGATCTCGGTTTTGTGGAAATTCGCCCCTACCGCCCCAACCCGATCGACGGCGCGTTGTACCTGGAACTGGTGCTGTA
>CAYPYM010000376.1:0-4103 GCA_964414435.1 uncultured Ignavibacteriales bacterium
ACACCGTCACCCACCTCACCCAGGCGACGCTGCGACAAGTGCTCGGCGCGCATATCAAGCAATCGGGTTCCTATGTCGGCCCGGACTACATGCGGTTCGACTTCTCGCACCACCAGCCGATGACACCGGAAGAAATTCACGAGGTCGAGCGGATCGTCAACGAGGAGATACTGAAAGCGTGGCCGGTCGAGACCGAGGTCATGGATATCGAGTCGGCCAAAAAGACCGGCGCGATGGCGCTGTTCGGTGAGAAATACGGGGACACGGTGCGGGTCGTTTCGGTCGACGATTTCTCGAAAGAGCTGTGCGGCGGCACCCACGTGCAGAATGTCGCGCAGATCGGGCCGTTCTTTATCACGCTCGAGACGGGGATCGCCTCCGGCGTGCGCCGGATCGAAGCGATCACCGGGCGCCAGGCGATCGAGCACATGCTCGAACTGCAGCAATTCCGCAGCGAGGTCGCGAGTGTCACCGGCCGGGCCGAGAAAGACGCGCTCGACGGCGTCGTGAAGCTGCGCGAGAACAACAGCGAGCTTCAGAAGGAAATCAAGAAAGTCAAATCGGAGATGTTCGCCGGCGGCGGCCAGACGGTCGGCACGGAAGAAAAGGTCGGCGACATCGTTTTCATAGCGCACGATTTCGGTGAGACCGACCGCGACGTCATGTCCGGCTGGGGCGACCGCCAGAAGGAGCGGGCCGAGGCCGTGGTCGCGGTGGCGCTCGGGCAGGTCGCCGGTAAGGCGGTCTATATCGCCGCGGCCAGCGACCGCGCCGTTTCACAGAAGATCAATGTCGGCGCGATCTCGAAAGAGGTTCTGCCGAAGTTCGGCGGACGGGGCGGCGGCAAGCCGATGTTCGCCCAGGGAAGTGTCGCCGACGGCACCGATCCGGCCGCGCTGTTCGGCGCGGTCAAGGCGGCCCTGCCGCAGAAGTAAACGCACAAAGGGAACTTGTCATGCGTGAACATTCCGTCTACTCCGACCTGCTCCAGGTGCGGAAGGATCGCGGCGGCGGCTTTTTGCTGCTGGTCGATCCCGACCGCTCCGATGAGTCGTCGCGGCTCGCGTTGTGCGAAGCGGCGGCCGACTGCGGCGTCGATGCGATCCTGGTCGGAACCTCGTTCATGCTCGACACGAATTTCCACGCGGCGGTTCAGCAGGTCAAACAGGCGACGACGCTCCCGGTGGTCATTTTCCCCGGTTCGTTCGCGCAACTTACGCCCGACGCCGACGCGGTGCTGTTTACTTCGCTGATATCGGGGCGCAACCCGGAGTATCTCATCGCCGAGCAGGTGCGCGGCGCGCCGCTCGTGAGACGGTTCGATCTCGAACCGATCCCGACCGGCTACATGCTGATCGAGTCGGGCAACATGACCTCGGTGCAGTACATCTCCGGCACGCTGCCGATTCCGTCGGGGAAAAACGATATCGCGTGCGCCCACGCGCTCGCGGCGCAGTATCTCGGCATGCGGCTGGTGTATCTCGAGGGCGGCAGCGGGGCGACCCGACCTGTGCCGCTGGAGATGGTGCGCGAGGTCGCGGCGTATATCGATATCCCGATGCTGGTCGGCGGCGGCTTGAGTACGCCGGAGCAATGTGCTGAACGAATCGGGGCCGGGGCGGCCTTCGTGGTCGTGGGTAATTCGATTGAAGAAGATTCGCGCCATTCGCGCCTTCGCGAGATGACCGCGGCGGTGCACCCGAAGGAGTCAATCAGGATATGAACGACGAACAGCGGCTTATTCTGCTTCGCAAGCAGGCGGAGCAGTCGGCGGTGCTGCGGAAGACGGTGGTCGAAGATCTCGGCCAGCAGATACTGGATATGGCGGCGATTATCAGCGGTGTGATCGGCGCGGGCGGCAAGCTGCTCCTGTGCGGCAACGGCGGCTCGGCGGCGGACGCTTCGCATTTCGCCGGCGAGATGATTGTCCGGCTGACCGCGGAGCGGAACCGTCAGTCATTGCCGGCGATCGCGTTGAACGCCGACACGGTCGTGATGACCGCGGCGTCGAACGATTACGGTTACGAGAACGTCTTCGCACGTCAGGTCGAAGGACTGGGACACAAAGGCGACATGCTGTTCGTCATCTCGACTTCGGGCAATTCCCCCAACCTGATCAAGGCGGTGCAGGCGGCGCGCGACCGGAGCATGCTCGCAGCCGGGTTGCTCGGCGGCAAGGGCGGACGGCTGGCGCCGATGCTCGACCGTTCGCTGGTCATTCCGCACACCTCGACCCAGCGCATTCAGGAGGAGCACATCTTCCTGATCCACGTCCTCGTGGAAATGGTGGAAAGCGGTTTGTTCGGATGATCCTTCGTACCGAGACATATTTCCTTCGGGCGCTCTTTGTAGTCTATCTCCTGTTCGTGTTTTCCTGCACGTTTTCGATCGCTGCGGCCCAAAGCACGCTCGGCCTGGCGACCCTGCTGTTCATAATCGCGGTCCTGCTCACCCGGTATCATCCGTTTCGACTGCCGCTCGGAGTGTTCTACGCGTTCGTGCTTGGCTACGTCTCGTGGCTCGTGGTGTCGACGGCGGTCGCCTCGACCTTCGTCAACGCGATCCTGACGATTCGCGAGGAATGGTTGTTCGTGGCGATTCCGGTCGGTGTGCTGGTGGCGCGCGATGATGACCATGCGCGGGGGTTGATTACCGCGTTCGGGATCGGCGTGTTTCTGGTCGCGGTATACGGCATACTTCAGCACTTCACGGGGTGGTGGTGGAATCATCCCAATCCGGCGCCGCCGGCGCCGGGCGGCGGGCATCTCGTATGCGGCAATTTTCCCCACCCGCTGACATTCGGCAATTTCTACGCCACCGCTTCGCTGTTCCTGCTGGGGGCGGGATTTGTCCCCGGTCCCGATTTCAGCCGCCGTCTCCGGTCGTTCCTGATTCTGGCCGGCACGCTGGCGGCGGTTGCGACCCTGCTGTCGTACAGCCGCGGTTCGATCCTGGCGGTGCTGACCGGGCTGGTGCTCGGCGCGGCGATGATCCGTCGTCGCCTGCTGCCGTGGGTGGCGGGACTGATCGTGGTGGCGATCCTGGCCGTAGCGGTGATTTCGCCGGGGACTATGACGCGGGTGAAGGACAACCTGCACCTCGAAATGGGGAATTCCAATGTCATGAGCCGGCTGTTTATCTGGAGCCGGACCGCCGAGATCGTCGCCGAACACCCGGTGTTCGGGGTCGGACAGGGGAATTTCGCCGAGGCATACGAAAAAGTCATGCCGAAAGATGTCAACCGCTGGGTGATCCAGGTGCACGCCCACAACGATCTTTTCAACGCGGCGGCGATCGGCGGGATTCCCGCCATGGTGCTGTTCGGGGCGCTGTGGTTTTTCGTGCTGAAATCGTTCTGGAGCGGATTCCGCAATGCCGCGCCGGGCAGTCCCGAACGCCGGCTGTTCGCGGCGGCGTTTCTGGGGTCGGCGGCCTTTTTCGTGACCTCATTGACCGAGGCGACGTTCTCGGACGAGGAGGTGCGGGAGATGCTCATGTTTGTCTGGTCGATCGGTCTGGCGGCACAGTATAAGAAATACAGCCGGCGGCCGCCGAGCCGGCCTGAATTGTCTTGACACGGTCGCGGGGCGACGTTTATTGAGGGCTAAGACTATGGCAACAAAAGCAAAACAGAGCAAATCGGCACCGGCGCGGGAAGAATCCCACTGGCCGTTCGGTACGCGCAATTACATCGTGATGGCGATCGCCCTGATCGTAATCACCATCGGCTACGTGACCCTCGGCGAGGGATCGATCACGCTGGCCCCGCTGCTTCTGGTAATCGGTTACTGCGTGCTCATTCCGGCCGCCCTGTTGATCAAGGATCCGGCCCATCAGCGCCGTCAGGAAGCCGAAGCCGCCCAGCCGACCGAGCAGCAGTAGCCGATCTGTCGCGCCGCCGCATCACGCCTTACTCAGCTTTTCAAGTGTCCGGGCCGAGTCGCTGACCTGAATGGTTTTCGGGCGTTTCGCCATGTATGCAGGGGTCGGGGCTCGCGCTAACCCGCTACGCCCCCTTCACCGTCGATCGCACTTGACCGTAAACTCTCCAACGCGAGGTGACCATATGGCTGTCAAACGGCTCATCAGTACCTATGGTGTGG
>CAYPYM010000377.1:0-4101 GCA_964414435.1 uncultured Ignavibacteriales bacterium
CAAACACCTGTTCGCCCTGCTGGCCGAGGCCGGCTACGCGAGCTGGGCCGTGCTGCTTTATGCGGTTTTTATACTCTCCCGCCGGGCCCTGCGCGAGCGCTCCCTGCGCGGCGCCGGTTTGTCGGCGCTGGCGGTGATTGCCGCCACCGTCATCGGGATCGGTATTTCGGCCATCCAGCTCGTACCGAGCGCCACTTATCTGCCGGTCGACTCGCCCCGGACCCTCGCCCGCAAAGGAACCGCCTTTGCCTCGCTGTACGCTCTCCACGAAGGCGATTTCGTCGCCCAGGCCGTACCCGAGTTTACCGGACAGGGCCCCTCAACCGAACGATCGCCTTACTGGGGGAAGAACGGGACGAAGGATAACTCGGAATCGATCGGCATCGTCCCGCTCCTGCTATCCCTGCTTGCGTTGATAGTCTGGCGAAAATCCGAAGTCTGGTTCTGGACCGCGCTTGCATTCGTGACCGCTCTTTACGCCGCAGGGCCGATGACCCCGCTGTTCGGGTTGCTGGTCTCGTCGGTGCCGTTCCTCGATGCTATGGCCGGCCCTTCATCGAGCATGTTTATCTTTGTCTTCTGCATCGCGCTGCTCGCCGGTTACGGCGTCCAGGCCGTGGAAAACCGATCGGCGTCACGAGACCGGGACCGGCGCCGCATCAGGCCGACGGCGCTCGGCATCGTCCCGGCGATGCTCCTGCTTTTCGCAATCGCGGTCAGTGTGCCCGATATCCACTTCCTGAAATTCTGGGCAACCCGTCTGGATCCGTCCCTCCTCTCGTCGGATGCGGCCTCGACCGCTCGTTGGGCCGCCGCTCAAAAGAACCTGCCCTCTCTCCGCCTGGGGGCGTGGCTGGCGTTTGCCTATTCAACTGCGGCCGTCGCCGTGATCTGGATTGGTGCGAAGTTGAAACGGCCCGGTCGGGTTCTGTTTGTGTTGCTGCTGTTGATCCTCGCAGCCAATATCGGCTTCGACGGGCGCTTCATCCATGTCTTCAACTACAATCGCCGCTTCGGCGACCATCCGATCATCGATATCCTCAAAGCCCACAATCGGGGCAACCGAACGGCTCCCTACCATTTCTGGGAAAGCGCCTTTCAGTTCGGACACTACGGCCTCGCCAGCACGATCGGGTACGACGGCAAGGAGCCACTCTGGTATTTCGAGCTGATCGGCCGCGGTCTCCGCAGCAACGCCCTCAACCCGAGGCTGGCGAATCTGCTCGGAACCCGCTTCGTTGTCTCGGACCGACACGGCTCACTCGGTTCCAACGCCCTCGGCCCGATTCCTCTGGATACGCTCGGCGGCACCGATCAATACGTCGTGCTCGAAAACGACAATTCCTTTCCCCACGTCTTTTTCGTGGACTCCTGTATCGTCACGCCCGATCCCGCCGCCATCCGGGCGGAAATCCTCCACGGTCCGCACGATCTGAGACGGACCGCGTTTCTGGAAGTGCCCCCTCGGAACCTGCCGGAAGCGGTCCCGACCGGACCGGCGACGGCGCATATCGAAACCTATGAGAACGACCGCGTCACAATTGCCGTCAGCACCGACTCGGCACGTCTGCTGATACTCACCGATACATGGTATCGGGACTGGACAGCCGCTGTCGACGGTGTGTCTTCGCCTGTGTACCGGGCCGATGCTGCTCTGCGGGCCGTGGTTGTCCCCGGCGGCGGCAGGGAGGTCGTCTTCACGTACGTGTCGCCGCGCTATCGATTCGGCCGGAGCGTAACCTGGTTCAGCCTCGCTCTCGTTGCGCTGTTGTTTGTCGGGTCGCCGCTGCTGAAGCGTTTTCGGACCTGAGCCGCTCCCGATCCCTCAGCGTCCCGATCATTGCATATCTCTCCGGATTCGGAACGCCGTTTGCTTTTTACCCCCGCAGAAACCCGAAACCCACTGAATTGCAAGGCAAGAACAGGGTTTGAATCGACCAAGAAACAAGCAACGACCTGACCGATTGGCCGCCAAACTGCAGACGCTTGCGGTGTTTATGCGCTACCGGGGGAGACTCGCGGCGATATCAATTGGCTGCGCGATGCAATCTGTTCCGTCGGTGAACAGCCGCCTCGCCCGCCGTCGGCCCAATCGATACAATCTGTGAAGACAAACCGCCCAAAATAAACAGAGGACTACCATGACACGCCTTCTACTACTCTCCATCGTTTGCCTGGCCCTCTTTACGGCTGTGGCACCCGCCCAGGAGGTCGTGGTGAACGGCTTCCCCGAGGGTGTCGGAATCAGCGTGGGGAAGGACTTCTTCAAACCGTACTACCCGGCCCTCCGGACGGTAGCCGACAGTCTCAACCACTACCCGCTGGCAATCGGGGTAATCACCGGCAGCGCCGACGGCATCCGCTACTCCAAAGACAGCGATGCCAAGAATCCCGGGCTGGCGGTCGGCCGCGCCCATCTCCTGCGCAACCTGCTCATCAACGAATTCGGGGTCAACCCGGAACAGCTCCTGGTGCAGTCTATCGACTTTACCTCGAAGGGGCCCGAGTACCGCTATTGTTCGGTGCGGGTAGTGCGTTCGGTCGCCGAGATCGAGAAGAATCTCTCGTCCCGGATCGACAGTCTCGCCCAGCGCCCGCCGCTCGAAAAGCACTTTACCGAGATCCGTGAGGTCCCCTCGCCATTCATCGAAGACTTCGGCCTGCGCTTCTCCGGTGGCGTGGAAACCTCGCCGTTCGGCGGCCTTCCGGTCGTCTCCGGCGCCGTCCACTGGAAACATATCGTCTATGTCGAGGCGGTGGTCGGCCACACCTTCTGGAACAACTTCTACAGCTACGAGAACCATGACCTTAACACCAAGCGACGCCTCACCGGCGCGCAGGTGATCTACTATCCCTGGGAAGATCTCCCGCTCGGCGTTCTCGGCGGATGGCTCCGCACCGAGCAGGTATCCGACAAATACTATGAATACGTCCGCCTCTCCGAGGGACCGGTGGTCGGCGCGCGGTACGATCTTCTCGACCGGATTACCCTGACCGGCGCCTGGAACCCCTCCAAAGAGCGCGTCCTCGGACGCACCGAGGCCGAGACGAAAAACAACCGCTTCCTGCTCTCGGCTACCGTGTTCTTCGAGCTGGGGGGTGGCAAGTGAGACGCCTCGTCATCTTCGCAGTGATGCTGCTGCTCGGTACCGCGGCGCAGCTCTTCATCAGCTGCTCCAGCCCGCTCGACAGTACCGACCTGAACGGCAACAACCCAACTCCCGGGCCGCTGCCCGAAACGGTGATCGTCATCGACACGATCGTCGTGACCGACAGCACCGGCACCCCCGATACGATCTTCGTGGTCGACACGATCGAATCGATTGATACGGTCACGATCGTCGACACCACCGGAACCGACACGGTAATCCAGTACGACACCTCCTACGTGTATGACACGTCGTTTGTCTACGACACGTCGTATGTCTACGATACATCCTACGTGTACGACACTACGCTGATTTACGACACCACCTTCGTCTACGACACCTCGTATGTCTACGACACCGCCTTCGTCTACGACACGATCATCACGGTCGACACGCTTATCGGCGATGACACCGTGTACGTGTACGATACCGTCATCCAGACCGATTCGGTGATAACGGTCGACACCACCTATCTCTGGGACACCGTGACCGTCTACGATACGACCTTTCAGTACGACACGATCACGGTGATCGACTCGACCGCGCTGGTCGACATGCTCTGTTCGCGGATGGCGAAAAATCAGAAGACGGTCGTGTGGCTGTTTGCCAACGAGGCCGGGCAGTACCGGCTCGATATCAACGCCGCTACCGACTGGAGCAATCCGACCGCGGTCCTCGATGTCTATATCGGCGATGACATGTACCCGTGGGATCTGTCGCAGGGGCTCAATCTTACCCTTGAGCGCGCCCTGGTCGATCACGCGAAGATCACGATCACGAAGGAGAACCCGCAGGCGGCCGGTCACGATGTTGACATCTGCATCAGCCTCACCCGGGTCCCCTGATTCCTAAGCTGATCAATCCCTCCTCTTGTTTTGGTGCGATAGACGGCGCGGCGGATACTGATCCGCCGCGCCTTTCTTATGTCTGATCTGAGGGAAAAAGGGGAAGG
>CAYPYM010000378.1:0-4101 GCA_964414435.1 uncultured Ignavibacteriales bacterium
TGGGGCGCCAGGATTCGAACCTGGGAATGCCAGCTCCAAAGGCTGGTGTCTTACCGCTTGACGACGCCCCAAAAAGCGTCTTCAGTCAAGTAATCTTCACACACTGCCGCTGTGTGTTTTGACTTCCATTTCGTAGGCCTCAAGGACCCGTTGCTCGATCTCGCGCCGCATGTGACTGTTGACGGGATGCGCGATGTCCTGGTGCGTCCCGTTCGGGCGCTTGCGGCTCGGCATGGCTACGAAGTAGCCGGTGTTGCCCTGGATGATCTTCATCCCGCGAACGACGAAGGCATTGTCGAACGTCACGTTGGCAAATCCCTTCAGTCGTTCTTCGTCACGCAGCGTTACCCGAATCTCAGTGATTTCCACGGTGCCTCCCACCTCGTAATAGGGCCTGCTTACGAAGGGCTATTGGCGCGACCGTGAAAAATCGCCAATGTCCCCGTCTCTTCATAGTCTCCACCTCGATTTGCGGAAAGTCGGTGAACATCCCGAAAATCGTCGGACCCGATCCACTCATCCGGCCCAGAGCAGCTCCGCGTTCGGCAAGCACCTGTTTGATCTCGCCCAGAACGGGGTAGGATCGAAGGTGCTCCCCTTCAAAGTCGTTGCCGGCATCGCGCAGAGCTTCAATCAGCTCCTCCGCCGTCCGGCAACACGGCAACTTAAACGGATGCTTGGACTTTGTCAAGCCGATTCTCAGGCCGGCGTAGCTCGCGGCAGTCGAGATGGCCAGCCCGGGATTGACCAGGACCAGATGATAATCAGTCGGCAAATCGGTCTCCTCGATCCGCTCCCCCCGTCCGGTCACCAGTGCCTGCCCGCCGGAGAAGAAAAAGGGCAGATCGGAGCCGATCCGAAGCCCCAGCCGGGCCATCGCCGGATAGTCGAGATGCAGATCGTACAACAAGTTACATGCCAGAATGGTCGCCGCGGCATCACTCGAACCGCCGGCCAGGCCGGCTGCGGTCGGGATGTTCTTCTCGAGGGTCACGGTCAGCCCCCGACGCAACCCGTACTCCTGCTGCATCAATTGAGCGGCCCGCACAACGAGGTTTTCCGGTCCGTCGGCCAGGTCATCGCTCCCGAGCACAGTCAGGTCGACTCCGGGGCGGTCGGTCAGGTCGAACGTAATCCGGTCATACAGCGACACCGCCTGAAACAGCGAGTTAATGTCGTGATAGCCGTCCGGTCGTTTCTGCAACACCTCCAGAAACAGGTTTATTTTCGCGGGCGTATCAAGGCACACCCGGGTCGGGCTCAGGTATTTGATTATCATTCAGCCACTGATGCGTCTCTCATGTACTGTTGGCCCGCGCTTTTATGCTCTATCGCCCTCTTTTTTATAATAGCCCGGACCGATCCCAAAGTCAAAGGATTTAAGTATCCTAACATGGATAAATAATTCTACGAATCACGCGTCAGTGGCGCTCACACTCCTCTCGCTTCACCTTCCTCTATCGGGTCAGCGTAAACACGATGACATTGCCCTCTTCGATCGTCGTCAGCGTCATGGTCGGGCCGTCGACCGCCACCCGGTTGATCTGATACCCGCCGTCCCACGCCGCGCCGTTGGTGGTCGTATGTCGCGACACGGCGTATTCGCCCGCCATACCGTAGAGCCCTGCCTCACTCCAGACGGTCGCTTGTGAAGCGTCTTTTTCGCGGTACAGATAGTGACCGTCGGCGGTCAGGGTGTAGGTGGCGGTCACCGCCCCCGGTTCAAAATCGAGGACATCGGCGACCGGCAGTGATATTCCGTTGAAGGTAGCCGCCGTGATTTCCCATTCGGCCGGCAGGGCGGGGTCGATGGCGTCACCGGCCGGATCGCACGGCCGCGGTTCCGGTCCGCCCTGGAAAAGGTAGCCGACCAGATAAGTCACATCGGAGATATTGTACGAGCCGTCGACGCCGGCATCGACATTAGCTTCGCCTTCGCACGCCGGCGGTGCGGCCCCCTGGAAGAGGATCGACACCAACAGGGTGAGATCGCTGATGTTCACGTCGTCGGTGGGATCGTTGTCGACATTGCCGACTGTACCCATACAGCACACTGACGCCGGCAGCAGGGTCGCGAAGAGGTCATCGGTGCCGTAGCGACGGTCGACATAGCCGGTCAGCCGCCCGTACAGGTCGGCCGCGGTGTTGTCGAGGGTGTCGTCGACCACCATAGCGGTCATGCCGTAGTCGAGGTAGTACACCATGACATCGAGATCGCCGGTGATGTCGGTCTCGTAGAGCACCACGTCGTTGCTGATTCGCGGCCGGTAGTTCATCGCGCCGTTGGCGGCGATGGTCCGTGTTTCCCAGGTATCGAGATTGGTACCGTCGATAGTCGACTCGGTCAGGCCGACCCCCTGCCGCTGGAAAAACACCCAGGGCCCCTCGGTGCTCGGCGCCGTTTCATCGACCCCGGAGAAAGTGGCCATGTCGATGACGAACTCGAACTGGAGGTCGTAGGCGCGAATGTCGTAGTCGGAGCCGTTGAATTCGCTCCAGGCGACGAACCGGTCACCGATATCGATGCCGCCGATCGGCTGGTCGGTGCCGGCGATCTGAATGGCGGTGTCGCCGGAGGAGAGCCAGTCGGTATCAAAGAGCATGAGGCGGGTGAGCGATGCCTCACCCTCCGACCAGACTACGTTTTTGCCGTTGATGCGGGGTTGATCGATCAGAAGGCCGCTGTCGATCGGCTCGGCGACAGCGGTGTTGATATTGTAGAGCATGATCCGCCCGGAGTTCGAGCCGACCGCGTCGTAAGCGGTATAGACGATGAAGTTGCCGCTGATGTCATTGATCCGGTCGTCGGTGGCCGGGTCGGTGAAGCCGATCGCCGGGCCGCTCGGTGCGCCGTTTGTCAATCGCCGGTAGTAGAGATCGGCCGGGCCGAAGGAGCTGTCAGGGTTCCTGTCACGCACTGCGTATACGGCTACGGCCCCGGCTGCGTCGGCCCCGAGCGACACCGTGGTTTCCCAGGCGGTGGTATCGGTTATTCTCTGTTCGGTAAAGAAGCTGGCTGCGCGCGCCACGGGAGCGCTGAACCCCGCAACAAGGAGCAGGATTGTCAGCCTGGTTGTACGGGCGCGGTTCCTCATGTGTTCTCCCCTCGGTTGCAGGTCGTCCGCCTGGCGTTTTCCGGTGTATCAGTGCCCCGAATCGGTCCGGTTTACTCTGAACTCATCTGCTCAATGAGATTTTCGACGTCAGCTGGCGACACGCCCAGCCAGGTGCAGGCGACGTCGAAATTCGAAAACGTGATGATGTCGATCCCCTTCGGGCGGGCAAGATCCTCAAGCACGCGGGCCTTGTCGAAGTCGGCCCCCTGCATGATCAGAGCAACCCGGGAGAGGACGGTCTTGTTGCCCGGGTCGTCATAGAGATCGGACAGCTCGTGGACGAGATCGGTCGAGGTCTCGGGGAATGTGGCCCGTCGGCAGTCGACTACGGCGATGGCTCCCGGGCGGATCGACGTATCATGGAGCTGCGCCCGTTCGTGGTCGATCAGTTCCCGGTGGGTGATGGCGCCGGTCCAGAGCTCCACCACGAGCGAGCCGCCATTTGCGACAACGTACTGTGCCGGCATTGCAGTATCCATTATGATAGAACTGTTTTGTAAAACCCGACCGGGGAGCGGTGATCGATGAAAAGATCGATCCGGCCGTCACTCTCTATCTTCCATTCCCTACCCGTGCTTTAATATCCAATCCCTGACAGTGCCTGTCAAGGGATTTCTGGCCGGCGGATCGGGCGGTTGCGGTGGCGGGCCGGATGATGCGAGAGGTCACGAAAATGGTTCGATCGGGAGGCCGGCCTCTTCATCCGGCCGGCGCAGGCGAAACCACCTGACGGCGTAGTAGAACAGCAGGAAAGTCAGAACGCACTCCAGGACAATGCCCAGCGGGTAGCCGATCGCATAGACGGTTGTGCCCAGCAACGTTCGGTGGAGCGTCGGGCCGTCCTCGGCATTCGACCAGAGCATCATGAGCTCGAGCGCGCTCGCGAGCGTGATCAGGACAAACAGCACGCCGAGAAACGTGAACAGCGGGGCGAGGAGATATTTCCGCCGTTTGAATGTTCTGGTATCCAAGAGATCCCTCCGCG
>CAYPYM010000379.1:0-4086 GCA_964414435.1 uncultured Ignavibacteriales bacterium
AGTTCGCCGTCGGCTATGTCGACCTCGACAATTTCAAAGCCTACAACGATTACTACGGCTACTATCAGGGCGACAAGGTGATTCAGCTCACGGCGCGGGTGATCAAGGATGTCGTCTGCGATCTGTGCTCCGGCGGTTTTGTCGGTCATATTGCCGGCGACGACTTCATCGTGCTTATGCCGGTCGAGGATGTGCATATCATCTGCCAGGGGATCATCGACGTCTTCGATGCCCTCATCCCGCACCGCTACACCGAAGAAGACCGGGCCCGCGGCTATATCACCACCAGGAACCGACGTGAGGAACTGGAGAATTTCCCGATTCTCACGATCTCGATCGCGGTCCTGCTCAACACCAACGGCACGTTTGCGCATCTGGGGGAGATGTCAAAAATGCTGGCCGATTTGAAATCCTACGTGAAACGGAAATCCGGCTCGAACTTCATGGTCGAGCGGCGTCAGAAATACTAGCGCTCAGCGCGAACCGGCGCTCTGGTTGGGGATGTTGTCGCGAAGACGCTTCTGCAGGTCGAGCGCCTGGTCGAAATTCGGATTGATGCGCAACGTCCGGTCGAGATACGAGAGGACCGAATCGCGCGATTCCCCTTTCTGGTAGAGTGCCGCGGCGATCAGATAATACCCCTGATACAGCGTCGAATCCTGCGCCACGGACCGCCGGAGCCATCGAAGCGCAAGATCGAAGTTGTTCCGCTTGATAAGCGACAGCCCCATGTTGAAGCAGTTGGCTGCATCCGGGTGGCCGTGCGCCAACCCGAAATTGAAGAGCGTGTCAGCCTGACCGTACTCGCCCAGACGGGCATAGTAGCCCGAGGCTTCATAGTAGGCGGGAGCGTAATTCGTATCGGCGGCGATTGCCTTTTCGTACGTAATCGGAACCGAGTCACGCATTCCGGCCTGTTCAAGCGCTGAAGCGAGGTTGACGTAGATCCGGGAGAGTTCCTCAGGGGAGGCGGCTTCCGGTTTGTAGTCGGCCAGCGCGGCGCGGTACAGGGTCATGGCGGAATCGATCTTGCCCCGCCGCTCCAGAACGAGGCCGAGATTGTTGAGAGCCCGGTGGAAGGTCGGGTCGATCGCGAGGGCGCGATTGAAGCTCTTCTCAGCCTCGGCGATTTCGCCGAGCTTGTAGCGGGCCCAGCCGAGATTGGTCAGGAGCGACGGCGAGTAGGGGTAGTACCGGTCGGCCTCGGCGTACTCTTTGGCCGCCCCGACGTAGTCGCCCAGCCGCTCCTGCTTGATACCGGCGTTGAAATGGATCTGGAAGTCGTTCCGTCCGCCTTCCTCGTAGTAGGTACGATTAAGCACCAACAGTCCGACTACGATGATCACGCCGGCGATCAGCTGGTCTCGAACCTGTTTCTTCCGAACGAGGTCCGGCAGCGCCACCAGCGTTGCCGACGCCAGCAGGATCAGGAAGGGAACCAACGGCAGCCGGTGGCGGGCGGTCACGAGGAAGAGGATGATGGTCGGGACATAGACCACGACGAAAAGATACATCGGAAGGAGCTTGCGCCAGTCGCGACGGCGGATATACACGCCCGCCAGCGCCAGCGGCAGGAGCACCCCGAAGGGAAAGGCGATGCCCTTATGCCACAGCAATAGAGCATACAGCCACGATTTGCCCCGCTCGTA
The DNA here is from genome assembly GCA_964414435.1 of uncultured Ignavibacteriales bacterium. Classification (GTDB taxonomy): domain Bacteria; phylum Zixibacteria; class MSB-5A5; order GN15; family FEB-12; genus JAGNLV01. Next base: position 1,650 of record CAYPYM010000379.1, read on the forward strand.
GTAGATATCGGAGTTGTCGCTGTTTTCGAATCCGCTCGCCAGATAGACGAGGCGACGCCATACCAGCCCGAGGAACTTGCCGGGGTTGTTCGTGATCCAGTCGACCGCTTTGTCGGTCCAGAACGATGAGATCTCGGACTGAGTCAGCGGGCGACCGGCTTCACGTTCCGCGGCGGCGTCCGTGGTCGGCTGGAACTGGCTCCAACTCAGATCTTCAGACAGTTCGACATCGGGCATGCGCATCGCGAGGCCGTTGGCGGCGGGGTTGTTGCCGAGATAGAAGTTGATGCCGCCCTGGGATGAGATCAGGATGAAATTCCCGGTCACGGCGAGGTTGCGGATCGTCACCGGGGCGATTGCGATCGCCAGGCCCACCCCGATCAGAATGGGCCGGCGGAGCCGCGCGACCAGCGCCTTCTCCCGGTCGAGCGCCAGCCACACCCAGAGCAACAGGACCGGCACCACCAGCAAAATGTTCGGCCGCGAGATCGCGGCGAGCCCGAACACAACGCCCGTCAAAAGCCAGGTTCCGGCGCGGTGCGAATCGGCGCAGGCAATCAGGCGGTACATGCCCCAGACCGTGAAGAAGAGAAACAGCACCGGAATGAGGAACATCGCCTCGTAGTACATCAGGGTCCCGTAGAAGGCATAGATCACGCCGGCGATGATTGCGGCACGTCCGCCGATGAGTCGGTCGGTGAGCTTGTAAAGGAAGAAGGCGGTGCCGCCGCAGACAATCACCTGGAGCAGTTTCGCCCAGAGGATCGACTTGCCGGTGATGAACGCGAGGAAGGCGAGGAAGTAGGGATAGAGCGGGGCGCGGAACCAGGCACCGCTGCCAAAGAACGGACCGTCGATGATGTCCAGTGCCCACTGCCAGTGCCACTTTTCATCGACCATCGGTACCGTGAAACCGGCATGCCCGGCCATCTGCGCGATGTAGATCCAGCGCACGATCACGGCCAGTGCGGCCACCGCCAGCGGTCCCTTATTATTCCTGAAAAAATCCTTCATCGAATGCATACGGGCAACGGATATCGGTCGGTCAGGCGTCGCCCGGAGATTATACGCTCCGGGCGACGGAAGGGTCAGCGATCAAATAGCGTCCTTCTGGCTGAGGCCTTTGTGGGCGAGGAGCCACAGCAACAGGGCGAGGCCGACAAACATGATCAGCGACAGGTAGGGGCCGAACGACCCCATCACCGTGGCCCACATGCCGTCGTGAGCGTCGTAGAAGTGCATATACGACTCCGAGCCGCCGATCATGAACGCCACCAGCACGCCGATCAGGGCGTCACCGGCCACAAGTCCCGAGGCGAACAGGATGCCGCCCTCGCGGCGAAGCTTGAGTTTGTTCGGGTCGCGACGGGAGAAATGCGAGATGGCCATCGATATAGCCCCACCGATCAGGATCGGGCTCGACAGCGAAAGCGGCAGGTACAGGCCGATCGCGACCGGCAGCGAGCCGATTCCGAGCAGCTCGATCGAAAGCGCCAGCATCATGCCGACAATAATCGGCAGCCAGGGCAGGTTGGAATTCATCACTCCCTGAACGACGGTTGCCATGATATTCGCCTGCGGCGCCAGCAGCGGCGTACGGCCGGTCATGCCGGGCGTGTAGCCAAACACCTCGCCCAGATAGTACACCGTGAAGCCCATCGCGATCGCCGGGAAGAGCAGCCCGACAAACTCGGTCAGCTGTTGCTTCCACGGGGTGGCACCGAGCAAGTAGCCGGTTTTGAGATCCTGGGCGATGTCGCCGGAAAGACAGACGGCGATACAGACGATCGAGCCGACCGACATCGCGGTGACCATGCCCTTGACCCCTGATACGCCGAAATAGAGCAGGATCAGGCAGGTGACAAGCAGGGTCGCGATTGTCATGCCGGAGACGGGCGATGACGATGAACCGACGATACCGACAATGCGGGCGGCCACCACGACGAAGAAAAAGCCGAAGAGGACCGCCAGCGCGGCGCCGAGGATGTGCAGTTCGGTCGACGGCAGCGCCCAGATGGCGACGATACAGACGATCACGCCGAGCATGACCCATTTCATTGGAATATCGCGGTCGGTGCGCGGGGTGGATGCGGAGTCCTGCTTCCGTCCGATCAGTTCGGTGAATCCTTTCGAGAACGAGGAGAGGATCACCGGGAATGACTTCAGCAGCGAGACAAAGCCGCCGAATGCGACCGCGCCTACCCCGAGATACTTGATATACGAGTCGCGCAGTTCGGCCGGGTTCATGTCGGCCAGCGGAATGGTACCGGGCGAGATGATCGTGCCGTGCGGCAGTTGCTGGCCGATAAACGCGAGCAGGGGGCCGATGCCGAGATAGCCGAGCACCGCGCCGCCCATCATGAGCGCGGCGATGCGCGGCCCGATGATATAACCGACGCCGAGCAGGGCCGGGGTGGCGTCGACACCAATCGTCCCG
>CAYPYM010000380.1:0-4068 GCA_964414435.1 uncultured Ignavibacteriales bacterium
GCACTTTGGCCACATCACCGGGCTCCTTCAGGCCAAGGGCTGGTAACCGGACGGCGTGAAACCATTCGGGCGCGAGCGTGTTACAGAGAGTGGATTGACACCTCGCCCGACACCCGTTTCAAACGCCAACTATAGCAGAAGGAGGATATTGTGGACGACGAGAGCCTCTTGGTGATAATCATCGGCGGAGTGTTCAGTTTTGTGCTCGGTTACATTCTCGGTCGGGAGCATGCCCACTGGGAGATGCGGGCGCTGTTGAAGAAGAAGATCCCGACGATTCCGCATTGATCGATCCGATCGGGACTCGCCCTGAGCGAAACAGGATTGCGGCCGCACGCGGACCCGGATGGGTCACCGTTGCGGCCGATTTTTGTTGTCGAACGACGGGCGCGGCAGTATAAAGTCGGAGACAGGGGAGAGAACACCGATGAAGATAATCGTCAACATACTCGCTGCGTTGGCGTTGCTGATCGGGGTTGCGCCGACGGCGTCCGAGGCGGCGGGCGGCGCCGCCCTGAGGCAGGCGTTCGACAGCATGTACGACGCCTCGCTGGATGTGATGACCGCCCGCCGGATCAACAGCTTCGTCATTCGTCAGGCCAATTGCAACATCTTCCTCGATTCCGGGCGCATCGCCTTCCTGGAACCAGTGACGATCGACAGCGTCAGGCACCACTGGGCGGCCTATTTTGAGGGCGACGGTCGCCTGCAGTTTTCCCCGCCGGTGCGTACCGAGAAGGATCAGCTTCAGAGGTTTTACAAGTCGGATTCGCTCGACCGAAGTTTCAGTCAGGCGCTGTTCCTGATCAGCGACAGCCTGGCCGATCTGCTGGACAGCTCCAGTGTTCCGTCGGCAAAATCGCTCGGCCACCGCGCCAGCTGGGGCGCACACGACCGGCTGCGCGACCTGACCCATGACGAGAATTTCTTCTACGTGTTCGGCGCCCTGACCTCGCTCGTGACACCGACTCCGAAACCGTTCTTTGTGGCCGATATCCCGCTCGACGATGGCGGGCGGACTTACTACGTGTACGATCCCCGGTCGCGCGAGGAAGTCCAGCTGCTCAAACGGCACTGGACTGTCGGATATCCCGACATCATGGAACTTGTCTGCAGCTATCACAAGGGGCTGGACACGACCTACGCCGCGATTAACGGTGTGTCACACATACCGGTCCGGCCTTTGCACTATGTGACCGACGGCGTCATTGACCGCAGCGGCAAGTACACCGGTTCGGCGGTCATGACCGCGGCGGTGGCAGAAGGGCCGTTGCAGCTCATCCCGCTCTTTCTGCACAAGGAGTTGAAAGTCGACAGCGTGCTGAATTCCGACGGCAGCCCGGTGGAGTTTATTCGATATGAGGACGACGATCACAAGTCGCTGCCGCTCTACTTAATTCTTGACCGTCCAGTGACCGACTGGGATACGCTCAATCTGACATTCTACTACAAGGGCAAGATTGCCAAGGCCGAACTGGGTATTTTCAATGTCACCGCCGGGGGCCAGTGGTACCCGCATGTCGCCTACCAGCAGCAGGCAACCTTCGACATGACCTTCCGTACGCCCGGGGACTACGAATTCGTCGCCACCGGAACGCCGGTATCTCGCGACACGGTCCGGGATACGCTCGTCACCCGATGGCGCGTAGATCAGCCCGCCCGGAACGTCTCGTTCGGAATCGGCCCGGTCAAGCGGTACGAATACACCGACTCGAGCGGACGTCCGGTCGACATCTATTACTCCGAGGACGTCCACGAGAACGCGATGTGGGAACGGTTCGGTTACGGCAGTCGGACGAGAAACATCCAGGACCAGGTGGCCCGCGATGTCATCAACTCGCTTGCTCTTTTCTCGCACCGGTTCGGGCCGTATCCGTATCCGCGTCTCTCGGTCACCGAGATATTCTCCGACCACGGTGAGGCGTTTCCCGGATTTATCCATCTGGGCATGCCGACCTGGTATTCCACCGATCGCTGGGGCGAACAGCAGCGATTCCGCGCCCACGAAGTGGCGCACCAGTGGTGGGGAGTCGGGGTGGGAACCGAGACCTATCACGACCGCTGGCTGAGCGAGGGGTTCGCCGAGTACTCGGCGTTGCTGTACATTCAATCGGCGCTCGGCGACGATCGCTTCTACTCGATGATCCGGGATGCCCGCGACGAAATCTTCTCGGTACGGAAATACCTGTTCGGGATGTCCGGAGCGGAGGCGGGTCCGATCATCATGGGGGCGCGCACGCAGAGCACCAAGACCGAGGGTGATTTACAACTGGTCATCTACAAAAAGGGCGCGCTGGTCCTCCACATGCTGCGCTGGCTTCTTATGGACCTGAACACCCTCGATGACAGCCGCTTCAACAAGATGATGGCGGACTACTACCGGACCTATGTCGGCAAGGACGCGTCAACCGCCGACTTCGAGAGAGTGGTGCGGAAATACGCCGGCGAGGACATGACCTGGTTCTTCCGGCAATGGGTGTACGGAACCGAACTGCCGACCTACCGGTTTGAATATAGTGTTGACCGGGGCGACAACGACACCTTCGTTCTCCGCGGCAAGGTCACGACCGAGGACGTCACGAAGGGGTTCCAAATGCCGGTCCCGGTCGAGATCGAGTACAAGGACAAACGGCGCGAGTACCGGCGCCTGTTGATCGATCAGCCGGAAATGTCGTTCTCGATCACCGGGCTGACCGAGCGACCGAAGAACGTCCGCTTCAATCCGTTCGAGGCGGTTCTGGCGAAAGTGAAGCAGTAAACCACGAGACTTTCGATGAGACGATCCGACAAACGAGCCGAACATCCCGACCTAACCGGCCACATTCTGAGTTCGGTCGAGGTTGGGCATCTCGGGATCATTACGCCGGAAGGGCGCCCGCGGGTTATCCCGGTCAACTTCGTCGCCGACGGCACCACAATCTATTTCCACGGCGCCGCGGCCGGGCAGAAGTACGAGGCGCTGGTCGGGTCGCCGCTGGTCTGTTTCAATGTATCGATCGCCTACTCGGTAATACCGTCGTTCTGGCTGGCGGCCGAAAACGCGCGCGGGGCAACCCAGTTCTACGAATCGGTGCAGATTGACGGGCGGGCCTCGGTTGTGACGGACAGGTCCGAAAAGGCGGTCGCCCTCCAGTTGCTCATGCTCAAGTACCAGCCCGAGGGCGGGTTCCGGGAGATTACCCCCCACGACGAATTCTATCGCAAGGCCCTGGAAGAAACCGCGGTGATCCGGATCGAGGCCGAGAAAGTCGAGACCAAGGTCAATCTGGGACAGCAGCATTCGGACCGGGTGCGACGCGATTTGATCGGCCGCCTCGAGCAGCGGGGCACCGAAGCCGATGTGCGAACCGCGGCGGCGATGCGGGCCATGCTCGACGGCGGCGACCCGGTCCGCTAGACGATTCTCAGAAATGTGTGGCGCGGGGGCGGTCGGTTTTTCTATCTTACGGTGACTCTTGACCCGTTACGACACAAGGAAATGAGGCGCGGAATGTCCGTTCATACCATCAGTTGGCGCTCCCTCCCGGCTCTCGCGGCGATGCTTGCGATTGTTCTCGGTCTCGTGATGTGCGGCGGTCCACCCGAGCCCGGCGTGACTCCGCATCACATCCTCATAACGGCCGACATGCAGCGGACCACCGACTGGATCAACAGTCAGGGTTACGTCTATTGCGACATCAACGACGACCGCGTCTGTCAGTCGCCCGACAGTATCCTCGAATTCCGTTTCCCCCGCGATATCAACGACACCACCTTCGACAACATGATTCAGTCCGACATCATCATATGGAACGAGGGGCCGGAGGCGATCCGGCTGGTTGATTACCGCGTGCTCGCGGTCGATGATTCCTCCCAGTCTTATCAGGCGGATCTCGGGGAGCCGGAAGATGTCGAATATCCGGCGACCGAACTTACCACGCTCACGCTCCAGGCCGATGAGCGTATCCGGCTGCCGTTTACGATCAATCTCGACGATAGCTTCCGCAAGATCACCCGGATCTCGTTCGAATACCAGACCGGTCAGATGGCCGAGCCGACCGAGGTCGCCGTCTCCTATCAACCGAGCAG
>CAYPYM010000381.1:0-4057 GCA_964414435.1 uncultured Ignavibacteriales bacterium
GGGCTGCTATTGGCCTACTATTGGGCAGCTATTGCGCTGCTATTGGGCTGCTATTGCGCTGCTATTGCACTGCTATTGGGCTGCTATTGCACCTTAAATAATGGTTCAAGCCCTGTATCTTAGCCAATATTCTCTGATTTTGCTGTAAAGAAGCTTGCTGATGTCAATCTTTGGCTTTTAAATATCATCAAACTGATAATTTATGTAATGGACACAGAGACTATTCCTTAAACTAACACTTTTTGCAAAATTTTTAATTATCTTTCAAAACGTAATACTTTTTCCACCGTCGCCTGATCCGTAATGACCTTTCCAAATCATTTTTAAGAATAATATCTGAACATTAGTTGTTATTTTGAAGTTTAATCAAATGAACACATTGCAGCATGTCTACTTATTTTAATAAAATCTCTATCAATTTGTAGTTGGTTGAAGTGAATGCTAAGTTTTCGTTATTATTTGTTAACTTGAATTAGGATGGCTTTTCCATTAAATATCAGACTAGATGCTAATTATAAACCCTTTGCTAGTTGTTATGATTAATTAATCAGAATCCAGTGTTCTGCAGAAGAATTAAAAAATAGATTACCTTGAAATATTAACAATTTGTTGATTCTATCAATTAATATGCGCAATTTAAAATTGCAGTTTTGCTCTTTATCTGTTTACAGGCATATGGGCATCTTACTTCTGATTTAGTTTTCGTAATCATTTTTCCGGGGGCAGTTCTTCATGAAAACGATTATCCATCTACACTACTCACATTATTACAATCAATATTTATTCTAACGCACCTTATACCTGTAAATTAGATATCATCTGTTAATATTTAAAGCGGGGGTGAATAATGTCTAAAAAAAATATAACAGATAAAAACCAAAAAATAATTGTTGTGACTGGTGATGTCACCTTAGATTGGTTTGAGGTTTCAACTCCTCCTTCTGTTTCAGATACCAAAGAAATTGTAAATAACTGGCAGACTTACCCTGTAGTTAAGCGTTTTACAAAACCGGGCGGCGCTTTGCTGCTGGCGAATTTCGTACGGACAGCAACAGGTGCGGAAATTTTATCTCCGGAATTGGACAATATAGAGAGATTAATTTCTGAAAAAATTATTCATTCATTTATAAAACTGGATAAATTTCCTTATTCAACATCTACAGAAGACAAGAAAAATATTGTTTACAGGGTGGGCAATTACCAGGGTTTTGCATGTGCTGATAAAGACAAACTATCTTTCCTTCCTGTAAAGAATGATGATCCTAATGCGGATATTGTGGTTCTTGATGATGCATCCAACGGTTTTCGGGAATCTAAATCCACTTGGCCCGAAGCGCTGAAAAAAGGGAAAAAACCGATTGTGGTGATTAAAGTAAGCCGTCCGTTGGCTAGAGGACCACTTTGGGAGGAAATCCAGAAGCGCCATGCTGATCGATTAGTAGTTGTATTAAGTGCCGATGACCTGCGGCAGGAAGGAGTAAAGCTTAGCCGTCGGCTTTCATGGGAGCGCACTGCAAAAGATTTTGTTTGGCAGATGGCTTCCAATCCTGCTCTTATGACTTTGAATAACTGTTCTTATCTTATAGTGCGCTTTGGTATGGACGGTGCGATTTTGTATAAGCGCCGTGGCGGTGTTGTTGAATCCCGTTTATTTTTTGATCCCAAAATTGGAGAAGACGGTTTTGGTACCATTTATCCCGGGAATATGCTTGGTGCAGGCAGCATATTTGTTGCTGCCCTTACTGCAAGCATTTTGCAAAAAGGTCTTGCAGGAATTGAAGAAGGAGTCCATCTAGGATTAGTGTGCTCCCGCCGTTTATGGCAGCTAGGTCTCGGGAAAAAATTGGAAGAAATTGATTATCCTGACTCAGATATTTTTAAGTCAATAGAAAAGGCTCAATCCTCTCTTGCAGATGTTGCAATTCCAAATCCAACCGCAACAGAACCTGCAGATCCGGATTACTGGTGTATTCTTGACGACCTGCTTCAAACCAGTTTAGAGGATGTAGCATACAATTTTGTTGTCTATGGGAAAGATCATACTCTGGATAAAGTTCCGGTAGGACAATTTAGAAATTTCAAAACATTTGACCGATCCGAAATAGAAAATTTCCGCAGCATAAGAAATTTAATTCACGAATACATTTCTTCTCCAAATATAACAAGTCCTCTTTCTATTGCCGTTTTCGGACCTCCGGGATCGGGCAAATCATTTGGTGTTACAGAAGTTGCAGAAAGTGTGGCTCCGGGTAAATTAGATAAACCTTTGGAGTTTAACCTCTCGCAATTTAAATCGACTCAAAATTTAGTTGCTGCATTTCATAGGATTCGTGATGTTGCACTGGGAGGAAAGCTTCCGATTGTCTTTTTCGATGAATTTGATTCTGATTTTAATGGTAAACTCGGGTGGTTGAAATACTTTTTAGCTCCCATGAACGATGGGGTGTTTAGAGATGGCGAGACAATGCATCCAATCGGTCGCGCTATTTTTGTTTTTGCCGGTGGGACCTGTTCTACGTATTCAGAATTTTGTAAAGAAGAGGGAGATATGGAGTTCAAGAATGTAAAGGGACCTGATTTTGTGAGTCGACTGCGTGGTTATGTAAATATAAAGGGTCCAAACCCCCAGAGCGAAAATGAAAATCTTTATATGATAAGACGTGCACAAGTTCTTCGGTTTCTATTACAAAAGAATGCAGCTAATATTTTTGAGGGGAAAAAATGTTGTATTGATCTCGGAGTGTTGCGTGCTCTGATTAAAATTCCGGATTACAAGCATGGTATCCGCTCAATGCTGGCTATTATCGAGATGAGTATGCTGGCAGGACGAAAGACTTTTGAGCAGGCTGCGCTTCCTTCTCCGGAACAGCTTAGACTCCAGGTAGATGACGAGATGTTTTCCCGTCTGGTTGTTCGTGATGTACTACTGGGAGGGGCCAGAGAGGTGCTAGCAAAGGCAATCCATCAGAATTATTTAAAAGAAAATAAAGGCAAAAGCAGCAAGAGTGATCGTTCAATGGTATCCTGGGAGAAACTTAGTGAAGATTTAAAAGAGACCAACCGTCAACAGGCCGACCATATTCCTGAGAAGCTCAGGGCTGTTGGATGTGATTTTACTCCTATAATAAGTAAGGCATCCAGGTTCTCCGGATTTAATAAAGACGAGATTGAAATTATGGCGGAAATGGAACACCTGCGCTGGAACCAACAGAAATTTCTTAATGGATGGAGCTATGGTGAGAAAAAAGATGCTGTGAGAAAAACTCACCCATGCCTGGTGGAATGGAAAGATCTGCCTGAAAAAGAGAAAGAAAAAGACAGGGCAACTATTCGTCAAATTCCGGAGCTCCTAAAGAGTGCTAAATTTGAAATATATCGGTTGAAGGATGATTGATCGGAGGGGATTTAATGTCAAAACAGGTTTTTATAAGTTATTCCAGTAAGGATCAAAATGTTGCTGACGCAGTTCTAAAAACTCTGGAATCACAAGGGATTAGTTGCTGGATTGCATCACGTGATATTCCGTCAGGAGTGGATTATGCTCGGAGTATTCTTGAAGCCATTGCAGGTTCAAAAGTTATTGTTGTCCTATTTAGTTCTCATTCCAATATTTCAGCCCATGTAATGCGGGAAGTTGAACGTGCCATTTATTATAATACACCTATTATTCCATTCAGGATCGAAAATATATCTCCTACCCAATCGATGGAATATTATCTTGCCACTGTGCAATGGCTTGATGCAACAGAATCTCCTATTCAGAATCACTTCAAGATGCTTTGTGATAGAGTACGCCAACTCGTAACTGCAACAAAAGATCCCGGTTTAACAGGGAATGGCAATAAAATTTCTGCGAAAAGTATAAAGGCTTTTGATCTGGCTTACAATGCAGAACAAAAGGAAAATTCAAATCCTGCACATGCGGCTTTTTGGTTAGGCTCACGATATCTGCCCGGATTTGATTTATATGAACTTACCAGGAAGCAAAGTTTTGATAATAGACAAATGGTTGATAAGGCATTATTTAGTGAGTTTGAAACGTATGAGCTGCAAATGG
>CAYPYM010000382.1:0-4037 GCA_964414435.1 uncultured Ignavibacteriales bacterium
TATCTGCCCGACCGTCATATAGGTGAAAAGCAGTACGTTCAGCGCCACCCACACGACGGCCGTCTTCAGCACCGCGCGCGACCCGGTGCGCAGAAGCAACCCGATCACGATCGTAATCAGCGCCAGCGTACCGGTGATGAAGATCGGGGTCATCGACCCGGTGCGGATATATCCGGTCACGCCCATCGCGAACATGTACAGTCCCAGCAGCGTGACCATGTAGTGCTTTTTCATCAGCGTCGGCCGGCCGCCGACTGGTGGCGGACATAATGTATCTGCCAGAGCGTCTTCCACGGTTCGCCGACCGCCGTCGACCGCTGCCAGCTCCAGTCGAGACTGTCCGGCGTAATATTGTACCAGACCATCCGCTGGAGGAAGTCGTTCCCTTTGGCGTCGACCGCCTCCCGCGACAGGATCATGCTGTCACCGGCGAGACCGCCGACAAAATCGAGATAGCCGCCGTTGTTGTCCACCCAGGTCTGCTGCCACTGATCGGTGTGCACGTTGTAGGTCGAAACCGAATAACCGCGAAAGGCTCCCGACGGCGCGCTGTCAAAATGCTCCATGATCACGCAACTGTCCAGCTCCTGCGTGATTCGGTTGGTGCCGACCCCGCTGTCCGGCCAGGTCAGGTCCCACGTTCCGAGCCAGAAATCAAACTGACGGAATTCCGGTCGCTCGCACGGCCGTGAGGGTTCGGTTTGGGTGGAATCGTTCTGGGCGAATAGGGAGAGGGGCAGGGCGAGGAGAAACACGACTAACATGCTGATAAATCGGGCGTTACCACCGCGCATAGACAGGCATCCTCAGCTATGGGTTTACTTATTCCTCTAGTGTATATACGCGCCAAATGTTCCCGGCCGGCAGGTGGCCCACCATTTATGGTGGGACGGAGCCTCCGAATCGCGACGAGAGTTTACCACTACAACTCGCCTCCTTCCGCCACCACCGCCAGCAGCCGCTCCGGCACATTCCCGATCAGGCCGTCGACCCCGAGCCGCACCAGCCGCCGCGCGAGAGCTTTCCGGTTGACTGTCCAGACGAGGATCTTACGGCCTTTCTCGTGCGTGCGGGCCACGAGTGTCGGCGTCACCAATTTCCAGTTCGGTGAGAGAAAATCGGCCCGGCAGACATCCAGGCGCGCCCCGACCGATCCCCGCATCCGCTTCCGCAAGGCCCGCGGCGCCGCGACACCGATCAGCAGGCCGGCTGTCGCTTTCGGTTCGGCCGTCTTGACCGCGAGAACAACCTCGTCATAGAACGACTTGAACACCGCCCGGTCGAGCAGCCGCCGGCGCTTCACCGCCGCCACGATCTCGGCCTCGTACCCCGGTTCTTTCAGTTCGATATCGAGCGCAATTCGTCCCGCGCAGGTGCGCAACGTCTCGTCGAGGGTCGGCACATGATACCCCTGACGCTTCGCCAGGCGAAGGATTTCGGCATAGTCGAGATTGCCGATCCGGCGATAGGACTTCTTCACCCGGAAATTGTGGTGCACTACGATCACGCCGTCGCGGGTGCGGCGAAGGTCGCACTCGATCGCATCGGCGCCGATCCGGATCGCCTCTTCGAATGCCTCGAGCGTGTTTTCGTGAAACGCCCGCGATGCTCCCCGGTGGGCGATCACCAGCGGCCGCCGGAGCGTGTTGTGAAGAACGTAATTGCTCATAGTTCCGCGCCCGGACAAAATGAGACGGGCCGGTCGATGGTTACCGCCCGGCCCATCAGGATTCGTTCAACAGAAAGCTGAGGTTGCGCGTCCGCTCACACCACCAGCTTCTTCATTAACTCGCGGCACGACATCTTCTCGCACGAGAAAATCGCGTCCTTGATCTCCGCCTGACGCTTCCCATCCAGCAGCGGCGCCGCCAGCCCGGAAAACTTCGATTCGAGATCCTCCATCGTCATCGGCTCGCGCGGATCGCCCTTCGGATACTCGAGATACTCGGAATACTCCTTGCCGTCCGTGGTCTTCACGACCACCTTCGACGGCTGCTTGGCCGGGAACATCTTCTCGAACTCTTCCGACGCTTCCCCGTGGATCTTGTCGATCACGTCCCAGATCCGCTTGTCCTTCATCTTCTCCTCCGAGAACGACTGGGTGCTGATCTTGTGATCGACCAGCGCCGCCGCCAGACAGTAGGGGAGACTGTGGTCGGCCGTCTCGCGCGACTCCGGACGGTACTTGTGCGGGTCGAACAGGATGTCGCACGCCCGCGCGATCGTCGTGACCGTCACCGACTCGACCTGCTCCGATGAAATATCATTGCCCGTCACCACTTTCAGCAGCGCCGAGAGATGCGTATGCGTGAGCGCCTCGGTCGGGAACGCCTTCATGCCGCACTGAAGGATCCGGTAGCTCTGGCCCAGCCCGCCGACCAACTTGCGTGCGTCCCAGCCCGGTCCGAAGACATCCATGAACCCTTCCTTGCCGTCGATAACCGCCGTCGTGCCGGTGTAGCCTTTCTGCGCCATGAGCGCCGCAAACACGCCGGACTGCACCGCCATCGGATCGACCGTGTTTTTCATCATGGTCAGTTTGCCGGCGGTCGGACAGCCGATCGTATGGTTATGGGCGCCGTTGATACCGATCGCATGCGTGATTTGCTCCGCGCTCAGGCCGAGCAACTTGCCGGCGACAATCGGCGAGACGAACTGGGTCAGGGTGGCATGATGCCATTTCCGCTCGCGGACACCGGGAACAGCGAACTCGCACAAACGCTGCTCGAACTCATACGCCAGCACGATCGCCACGATCACCTCTTCCATCGAGGCGTCGACCAGCTCACCGACCGACAGGGCGGCCGGGATCAGATCGGACGGATGCGACGGGTCTTCTTTCCAGTAGATGTCGTTGAAATCGAGTGCGCGGATCATGAGCGAATTGACCAGCGTCGCGTTGACCGCCGGAATCTTATCGCCGAATCCGATCAGGGTCGCCTCGGGCGTCCCGCCCATGCCGATGTAGATTTCCCGGAGGATATTGACATCCTTGGTGTGGTAGCCGCCATAGGCGCAGCCGACCGAATCGTAGAGGAAACGTTTGACCTCGTTCACAACTTTGTCCGGGAGGTCCGAGTATTTCAGTCCGACCGCAAAGTCGGCGATCTTCCGTGAAATAGTGTTTTCGTTCGTCATGGTCTTGTTCGTCTTTTTTCTGTTCATGGTACTTGACTCTGGAGCCATCCTGCTGTAACAGTATCCAGTATACCAGCCTTTGGTGGATTGGGCAAGTGAAGGACATGCGCCGCCCGGATTATTCCTGAGGCGCTCGCCGGCCGCGCCGGGGTGGTAAGGACAGCCGGGCCGGGAGTGGTCCGGCGGGCTGAGAAGCTTGCCGATCGGGAGCCCGGCACCGCGAGCGCCGAGATCGAGTTTCCCGGACGGCTATAGGAGGGGAACGTGCACCCTGCGTCTTACAACACTCATTCGGAGATTTCCCAAACCCGGTCGTGGCTCCTTCCGACCGGATATGTCCTCGTCGTTGCCCTTGCCCTCGTATGGCTGTTCCGTGACTTCCTCTTCTCGGACGGGATGCTGGCGTCGCACGATACCGTGGCGTTCGGCGTATTCTACCGGGAACTGCTGCGCGATTCCCTCTTCCGCACCGGCGGCGTTCCGCTGTGGAATCCCTACATCTGCTGCGGTGTTCCGTTCGTCGATGCCGTCCACGGCGGGATCTTCTACCCGCTCACCCTGATCGACCTGATCGGCAGGATCTATCGCGGAATCGGCTACAATTTCATACTTCACTATCTCCTGGCGGCGGTGTTCATGTATCTCGCCGCCCGGCAGGCGCACCTTTCCCGCCTGTCCGCGTCGTGCGCCGGTATTGCCTACGCTCTCTCGCCCTGTCTGGTGAGTTGGGTCGCGCCCGGCCACGAAGGGAAGCTCTACGTAGCGGCCTGGTTTCCGTTGCTTATCCTGTTCCTTGACCGACTGCTCCAAAACCGGCGCCTGTTCGATATCGGCGCGTTCGGTCTGGTGTATGGGATCATTCTGCTCACCCCCCACTATCAGCTGGCCTACTACGCGAG
>CAYPYM010000383.1:0-4035 GCA_964414435.1 uncultured Ignavibacteriales bacterium
GATCCGACCACCTGTGCGAGGTCGGCCGAGACGGTCATCGGGCGCATAAAGGCCGCGTTTGGAGTTCGCTTAGACGCTTTCTTCTTCGCCTTCTTGGCCGGCTTCTTGGCAGCCTTCTTCGCGGTCTTCTTGGCGGCTTTTTTCTTCGGAGCAGCCTTCTTGGCGGCTTTCTTCTTCGGAGCAGCCTTCTTCGCGACTTTCTTCTTGGCGGCCTTCTTGGCGACTTTCTTCTTCGCCGGCTTCTTCGCGGCTTTCTTCTTCACCGCGGTCTTGCGGGCGGCAGCCTTCTTCGCGGTCTTCTTCACGGTTTTCTTCTTGGCGGCCTTCTTGGCGACTTTCTTCTTCGCGGTCTTCTTCGTCGCCTTCTTCGCCGTCTTCTTCGTGACTTTCTTCTTGGCAGCTTTCTTGGCGGTCTTCTTTACTGCCTTCTTGGTTGCCTTCTTTTTCGTCGGCATCTGTTGCTCCTTTAGCAAAAGGGTTTCTTGGTGGTTTTTTTTATGCGCGTTAAATTAGTTTTCTCTCTATGAACGCTGCTGCCTTAAGCTCTTTCGTAACAGGTGCCTTACCTTGCGTCCGGTGAAACATACATTTTTGTGCAAATCTTTTGCAAGAAAAATTTGACTTTCCGAAAAAAAAATACGCCCTTCTCGACGCCGGTTTTCATAGGAGAATTCGGGCCGGCACGACCCCGCGCGTCACGCCCGCCGCAGGGTGACCACCGGCGCCTCGGTGGGGCAGCCGAGACGGAAGGGGAACCAGTGCCCCATGCCCGCGGTCGTGTAGAGGTGGCTGTCCCCCCGGCGGTAGTGTCCCCAGAGGTAGCGGTCGGGCCACAGCGGCTCGAAGACCGAGCGACCGTCGAGGCCGATCTGCCCCCCGTGGGTGTGCCCCGCGAGGGTGAGCGCAATCTTCCGCTCGGCGGCGTAGTCGAAAGCGTCGGGGCGATGGCTCATCAGCACCACCGTGTCGTCGGTGCGCACCGTCGCCAGGGTGCGGTCGATCGCATCGCGGAAGAACGTCAGATCCTTCGCCCCCATATGGCGCGGATCATCGGTTCCCCCTATGAAGAGCGAGGCGTCGCCGACCGGCACGACCTGTCCCGAATCGACCAGGAGCGGGATCGGCGAGGCGTCGAAGATGCGCCGCACCTCCTTGATCCCCCGGAAATACTCGTGGTTGCCGAGGCAGGCGAAACAACCCAGGCGCGGCTTGAGACTGTCGATCATGCGCAGGGCATCGGGCAGCAGCTCGAGTTCGTCGGCCACGTCGCCGGTGACCAGCACGATATCAGCCTTGATCGGAGCGACCTCCTCGACCACATTCTGCAGGTCATCGAGCGTGACCGAATGGGCCAGGTGCAGATCGGAGAGCTGAAGGATGCGCAGGCCGTCGAGCTCACGGGGAAGGTCGGGCACCGGGATATCGAGCCGCACGACCCGGGCGGTGGCGAACGACCGCGTGATCCCGCCGACCGCCATCGATACGGTCGCGACCGGGAGCGCGGCGGCGGCCGCTTTCAGAAAGACGCGGCGGCCGGTCTGCGCCTTCGAGACCTCGGTGGCCGTGCGGCGCTTCGACAAAATCTTGTCCAGCGACCAGCGCACGAAATGCAGCAGGCCCGAGAGCGGGAGCGACAGCATCAGCGCCAGGAGCAGCGTAAGGAGCATGGCGGTGGCGACCAGGGCCGAGCCGCTCAGCCACTCGATCTGGTGATAGGTGCCGAGCGCCATGAGGACGATGGCAATCGCTCCGGAAAGGGGGAGACCCCAGCCGATTCGGCGGACCCAGCGAATATGCCACCACCCCGGGTTGAAGAACCTCAGGAGCAGCAACTCGACGGTGCCGAAGATAAACAGAACGACCGACGTGAATATGACCGGAAAGAACGAGCGCATCAGGCGGGTGCCTCCGTCGGATTCAGGGCGTGATCACTGTGCCCGGAGTGGCGTGTGGCGACACTTGTCATAGGTTCTTAAACGATTCAACCCTCTCGGGGTTTCCCCTAAAGCGTCCGGCGGCGACGGCAATGTCTGCGCTACTTCCTCCAGATCGCCGGGCGGAACATGATCAGCACGGTAAAAATCTCCAGGCGCCCGAGCAGCATCGACAGCACCAGCAGCCATTTCCCCGGTATCGGGATCCAGGCGTAATTCTCCACCGCGCCGACCCCGGCGAGGCCGGGACCGATGTTGCCGATGGTGGCGATCGACGCCCCGAAGGCGGTTGTCAGATCGGGTACGAAGAGAGTCAGCAGCAGGCCGGTGACGACAAAGAGCGATGTGAAGAGGACAAAAAACGAGACGACGTTCACGATTTTGTCGCTCTCGATCGGTTGTCCGCCCACTTTCACGGGAGAGACCAGCCTCGGCTGGGTGAGCTTGCGCAGCTCGTTGACCGCCACCTTGAACACGATGATGATCCGGATCATTTTGATGCCGCCGCCGGTCGAGCCGGCGCAACCCCCGAAAAACATCAGGGCCACGAGGAGAAAGCGGGCGAAGTTCGGCCAGACATCGTAGTCGGCAGTGACAAAACCGGTGGTGGTGACAATCGACATGGTCTGGAAGGACGACACCCGGAAGCAGTCGTAAAGGTTCTCGATCTTTATTTCCTCGGCGGCGTAGTGTTCGAGAAACTGGCTCTCGGTCGGGGGATGGGCGCGGAAGTGCCGGGCGGCCTCGACCTCCGGGGCCGGCCCCTGCAGAAAGAGCACCACCGTGATGAGCAGGATCGCGCTCCCGGCGACCCCGGTATAGAAGATGTACTCCCGGTTCTTGACGAGTGATTTCAGATCTCCACGCAACGCCCGGAAATGCAGGAGAAAGTTGATCCCGGCGAAATACATGAAGACGATGATAATCCACTCGATGAAGTCGGAATGAAAGGCGGCGATCGAGTCGTTCTTGGTCGAGAAGCCGCCGGTCGCCATGGTCGCGAACGAGTGGTTGACGGCGTCGAACCAGTTCATCCCGGCGATCATCAGCAACACCGTCTCCACCCCCGTCAGAAGGAAATATACCCCCCACAGGATCTGGGCGGTCTGGGCGAGGCGGGGGCGAAGGCGGTCGGCGGTCGGGCCGGGGACCTCGCCGCGGTACATGCCGTAGCCGGAGACGCCCATCGCGGGGAAGATGACGATGGCGAGGGTGATGATCCCCATGCCGCCGAGCCAGTGGGTGAGCGACCGCAGGAACAGCAGCGATCGGGGCACCACTTCGATATCGGTCAGGATGGTTGCGCCGGTGGTCGTGAACCCCGACATGATCTCGAAATAGGCGTCGCTGAAGGCGAGCAGCGCGTGGGAGAATCCGGAGCCGCCACGATCGGCCAGGAAGTAAAAGAACAGCGGCAGGCAGCCGATCGCGGTGAGCCCGACCCAGCCGAGCGTGACAATCGCGTAGCCCTCGCGCAGCCCCTGGAGGTCGCGACCGCGACGGAAGAGATAGACGATAAGCGAGCCGAGCAGCAGGGCGAAGCCGATCGCGATGACAAAACCGTAGACGGCGGTGGAGGCGAGCATCTCTTTCAGAGGAAGGTCGCGGGTGTCCCAGAGGCCGATCCCGAGAGGCACGAGCAGCATGACCCCCATGACCTGCATGAGCTTTCCGAGAGCGTAGGCGACGGCTGTTTTGCGCATCGGGAGACTCCTCCGGTTCGGCTAGCGGCCGCGGAACAGTTTGGTCAGGGGCGGCAGGTTGCGGTGCCGGGTGATCATGATAACGTGGTCATCGGGTTGAATCTCGGTCTCGCCGTAGGGGAGGATCATCGAATTGCCGCGTACGATCACCCCGATGATCGACCCCCGCTTGAGCTTGCGGGCGATATTCTTGACCAGCTTGCCGGCGATCTCACTGTGGTGTTCGACCGTCAGGCGGACCGCCTCGAGGTCGACATCGGAGAGCTGCACGACCGCGCCGATATGGCCGCGCGAGATAATCTCGAGAATGACCCGCGCCGTGATAAGGCGCGGATTCACTACGTGATCGATACCGATCGAATTGAAGAGCTTGTCGTGCCGCGACTCGGTGCTGACCG
>CAYPYM010000384.1:0-4032 GCA_964414435.1 uncultured Ignavibacteriales bacterium
ATCAGGACGGCACAATCGTGGGCGTCAAGAGCGTCCGACCGGGACCGCTGGGGGCGGCGTATGAAACGTATACTTTCGGATTCCACCTGTATTACATGGACACCCTCGATGCCCGGGCGCTGCTGAGCGCGATCAAAGAACCGAA
The DNA here is from genome assembly GCA_964414435.1 of uncultured Ignavibacteriales bacterium. Classification (GTDB taxonomy): domain Bacteria; phylum Zixibacteria; class MSB-5A5; order GN15; family FEB-12; genus JAGNLV01. The sequence goes on from CAYPYM010000384.1 coordinate 146, forward strand.
TCAGCTTCCTTCGCTGGCATTGCCGGCCGATCCTGGGTACGGATTCAAAGGCGTTTCCCCTCAGCGCGGTTATGACAGCGACACCTACGAGTTCCGCGTGCAGTACAGCGACCTCGACGGCGACCCGCCGTATCCCGGGTACCCCCGGGTGAGAATCGTCAACAGTAAGTGGCAGGATATTGAAGGCAGCCCCTTCAGCATGACAGAGCTGAAGGGCGCGAGTCTGGACCCATACAGCGCGACATACAGCATCCGCTTCGACAGCCTTCCTAAGGACTTTTACTTGTACAGCTTTGAAGCGCGTGACGCCCATGGAGCCGCGGGGCCGATTCTCGGGGGTGACCTGCTGGAACCTCTCGACCACCTGTTCTTCGGACCGTTTGTGACCGGGCCGGGCGGCAAGGTTCTTCACGTGGAAGAAACGGGTAACGACGAAACCGGCGACGGGTCGATCGAAAATCCGTTTGCGTCAATCCCAGTCGCGGGTGTGGCAGCCGCGAACTACGACACGATCCTGGTCGGTGACGGCGTCTTCCCGATGTGCGTTCTTAACTCGGGGAAAGGACTCGTGATCAAGTCGGCACACGGGCCGGAGTACACGGCGTTTACAATCGGCGTGCCGACCCATCCGTGTAATGGCGGTATGCTATTCTGGTACTTCGAGGATTCGACTTCAGTTATCGACGGCTTCACATTCCGGGATGCCACGCTCGACTACAATCGCGCGGCTGCCATCCAGATGAAGCAGAGTTCCCCGACAATCCGCAACTGCCGGTTCGAGAACATCAGTTCGCCGTCGGGGGCGGCGATCTACTGCCGGGGCGCCGCACCGCTGGTTGAATCGTGCGCGTTTATCGGTAACCGTGCCGACACGGCCGGCGGCGCCATCTACTGCGACAGTGCCTCAAGTCCGACAGTCAGAAACTGCACGTTCGTCCGGAACGGCGCACCCGGCGGCGGAGCAATCTGGCTCGGCGGTGACGGGACAACGATCGACCGCTGCATCATCTCGCACAGTGTCGGGAGCGCTCCGGTGGCATGCGCCGGCGGGGTTTCCGTAGTCGATATCAGTTGCACCGATATCTACGGCAACGTGGGCGGCGACTGGACCGGGTGCCTGAGCGGCATGGGAAGCATCAACGGAAATCTCTGGGCCGATCCGGCGTACTGCGATCCGGCCCAGGGTGACTTCCATCCCTCAGCGGCCTCGCCGGCAGCACCGTCGAACAATACCTGCGGCGTGCTTCTGGGCGCCTACGCGGTGGATCCCGACTGCCCCGGCTGCTGCCGGCTGAGAGGCGATGTCGACAACTCCGGCGGGATAAACATCGCCGACGTCACCTACGCCGTGTCGAACCTGTTCCTCGGCGGCAAATTCACGCTCTGTGCCGAGGAGGCCGACGCCGATGGCAGCGGTGGACTCGATATTGCCGACATCACGCTGCTGGTCACCTATCTCTTTGCCGATGGGCCGGAGCCGGCCGCCTGTCCGTAGGGCGGCCCAGCCGTTTACGTAAGACACATCAGCCAAATGGGTTACGGGGGTCGGATGATCCGGCCCCCGTTCTTTTTGCTTTGGAATGACGTGACGGATGGATCTCTTCGACGGCGAAAGGCGCCTCGATCTTATTTGAAATCTAACTTTTGCTGTGCGTTGTCGTATGTATATTCCACCGTGCCCGGCAGCAGAAAACCGTCGTCTTCGCCCGGGCCGTTTTCACAAAGAAGAAACGCTGTGAACGACGCACAGGGAAACAGGGAAACTACCATGTCAGTGTTAAAACATTCCAGGGCTGTCGCCGGGCTCGCGCTGGCGCTGCTGCTTATCGCCGGCCCGACTGTCCACGCCCAAAACAGCCGCAATTTCCAGGGCGGCCTGCATTTCCTCGCCGGAATTCCACAGGGTGAATTCGATGACAACCTTGACAACAACGCGTTCGGTATCGGCGGCCAGATTGCTTTCTCTCCCGAGAAGTCACCGTTCGGAATCGGTATTTCGCTCGGCTTCATGAACTACGGCACGGAAAACCGCCGCGAACCGTTCAGCATCACCACTCCGGATGTCACGGTTAAGGTCACCACGACCAACAATATGTTCCAGGGCGACCTGTTCCTCCGCGCCCAGTACAAGCAGGGTGACATCAGACCGTACGCCGACGGACTGGTCGGGCTGAACTACCTGTGGACCGAGACCAAGATCAGCGACGCCTCCAACGGTGACGATGTTGCCAGCTCCAAGAATTTCGACGACGCCGTGTTCAGCTACGGCGGCGGCGGCGGGGTCATGATCCGGGTCTACAAAGGCGCGAACAGCGGCCATCGGTTCGACGTCCTTCTTGACATCGGCGCCCGCTACATGCTGGGCGGCGAGGCCGAGTACCTCAAGAAGGGTTCCATCGGCCGCGACAACGGGACTGTCACGTACGATGTCATCCAGTCCAAGACCGATGTCCTCGTGGTCCAGATCGGCGTGGTCGCCAACTTCTGATTCCCGTCCCTCCGGCGACAGGCATACTCTACCGGGGCAGGTTCCACCTGCCCCGTCTTGTTTGACGCTTGCGCCGCCCTCCGAATCGTCGTATCTAATCTTCATGAACATCTCCCGAATTATCCTCGTTACCGCGGCCGTTCTTCTGACCGGCTGCGCCACGCTCGACCATTCGCCCCGCGCCGTCCATCGGCGGGCGACGGTGGTCGATATGCACTCCGACACGGTCCTGCGCATGCTGCACGGGTTCGACTTCGCGCTACGCGACACGACCGGCGATATGGATCTCCCCCGCCTCGCCGACGGGGGCGTCGACGTGCAGGTCTTCGCCTGCTGGCTGGCGACCGAGACGCCGCCCGAGAGCTGCGTGGTGCAGGTTGACCGGATGCTCGACACGCTTGACGCGCAGATCGAACGCTCGCCGGACAAGATCGGTGTCTGCCGCACGGCCGGTGAGGCCGAGCGGTTGAATCTCGATGGGAAGATCGCGGCCTTTCTCGGAATCGAAAACGGCGTAGCGATCAGGAGCGACACCGCCAACCTCCGCCATTTCTACGACCGGGGCGTGCGCTACATGACCCTGACCCACACGGCGTCGAGCGACTGGTGCATTTCGTCCGCTGACACCGCACCGGCGTTCGACGGCCTCACCCCGTTCGGGGAGGACGTGGTTCGGAAGATGAATCGGATGGGAATGATCATCGATATCAGCCACGCTCATCCGAGCGCGGTCGCGAAGGTCCTCGCGATCAGCACCGATCCGGTGATTGCGTCGCACTCGTGCGTCTACGCCCTCTGTCCGCACGACCGCAATCTCACCGACGATCAGATTCGGGCGATCGCCGCCAACGGCGGTGTGATCGGTATCAACTACTTCAACGCCTACCTCTCGGCCGACTATAACCGGGTGTCGGATTCCCTCTGGGCGGTGCGACAACCGGAGATCGACTCATTGCGCGAGCTTTACAAAGAGAACGACTCGCTGCGCAAAGCCGAGATGCGGCGCATCTACCGCCAGGTTGCGGCCGTGACCGACAGTCTCGCGCCGGTCGATATCGGCACGGTGGTTGATCACATCGACTACATCGTGAAGCTGGTGGGGGCTGACTACGTAGGGCTGGGATCGGATTTCGATGGCGTGCCGTCGATGCCGCTCGGGCTATCGGATTGCAGTGACCTGCCGAATATCACGGCCGAGCTGATCGCACGGGGATACTCGGAGGGGGATATCGACAAGATCCTCGGGGGGAATTTTATGCGGGTGTTCAAGCAGGTCTGCGGGTAAAGAGCAGCGACAAGACAAGTCTGTCAGTGGCACAGGAACTTCCCCGCCGAATCCAGACGAACCACTTGCCGGGTGTCATTCCCGCGGACGCGGGAATCGACGAATCACACGAAG
>CAYPYM010000385.1:0-4020 GCA_964414435.1 uncultured Ignavibacteriales bacterium
CAACGAGGACTCGCTGAACGCCTGGCTGGACGGCCAGCGGCAGAACATGCGGGCCAATTCGCGGGTCTGGCATACCTGGGAGATGTCCGCGTACAGCATGGATCTGGAGGCCAAACGGCTGGCCGCGATGAAGGCGCTGATGGGCGATTCGTTTGATATCGATCTCGAGCGGATCAATTCACTGGCCAAGATGAAGTCGGTCTACGACCCGTCCTGGGGTGATCTCAGCAAAGCAATCATGAAAGACGCCGACGCTTATCTCGTTGCCCACCCGACCGGTGACGGCGCCAACGTGGCCGCGTACCGCGGCATGGCTGCGGCTGTCAAGGAATACGAACCGGACGAGATGTCCGGCCCGGAGGGTCAGGCGGCGATGACCAAAGCGGCCGACTATCTGACCAAGATCGATGCCGCCTCCGACCAGTACCCGCTCGGTGAAGTTTATCTCATGGCCGGCAAGTTGTACTCGGCCGGCGGCACCCGCGACCAGTTGTACCCGTCGTTGCGGGAACTCCAGGCGAAGATCGCCGACACCGACGCCATGCGGCTGGCACAGGCGCTCATGAGCGAGGACCTGGTCAAGGCCAACTGGCCGATCGCGATCAACGCGACCGATATCGACGGCAAGAAGGTCTCTCTCAACGATTACAAGGGCAAGGTTCTGCTGGTCGACTTCTGGGCCACCTGGTGCGGACCGTGCCGGGCCGAGCTGCCGTTTGTCAAAGCGGTCTACCAGAAGTACCACAAGGACGGCTTCGATATCCTGTCGGTTTCGCTCGACGATCCCAAGCGGACCGACCAGGCCAAGTATCGCCAGTGGATCACCGAGAACGGCATGAACTGGCGGCACGTCTACGAGGAGGCGTACTGGGACAGCCCGACCGCCAAGTCGTATTTTGTCGGCTCGATTCCGTCGCCGTTCCTGATCGGCCCCGACGGCAAGTTGATCGCCATGCACGACGAATGCCGCGGCGACAATCTCGAGAAGGTCGTGCGCAAGGCGCTCGGGATGCAGCAAAGCTAGCACCTTTCGGGTGTTTCGCGAAACAGCGAAGAGATCGCTTTGATCCGAGAAGGCGGCGCCGTGCGGCACCGCCTTTTTTTGTCGCCCTGTCGCGGGCCTCGGCGATTGTGGTTGACGGTGTCGCGCGGGCCGGGTAGGATAGGCCCAAAAGGAAGCGGGGGTGCGGCATCGCACCCGCCACTGTCGGATTGCCATGAGCCTTATAAATGATATCGCCATAGCCTTTGCGCTTTCGATCGTCGTCATCCTGATCTGTTACAAGATCCGGGTGCCGGTGATTGTCGGATTTCTGCTGACCGGGATCCTGATTGGTCCGCACGGCCTGGGGTTGGTACGCGCCGCCGGCGAGGTCGAGATCCTCGCCGAGATCGGCGTGGTGTTGTTGCTGTTCACGATCGGGCTGGAGTTTTCGCTCGGACGGCTGGTCCGGATCAAGCGGCTGGTCCTCGGCGGCGGGGCGCTCCAGGTGGCGGCGACGGCGCTGATCGTCTATCTGCTCACGGGGTGGCTCGGCCTGCCGTGGCGGCAGGCGATGTTCTGGGGCTTTCTCATTTCGATTTCGAGCACGGCGATTGTTCTGAAGATCCTGCAGGAAAAGGCCGAGCTGGACAGCCCTCACGGCCGCGCGATACTGGGGATACTCATTTTCCAGGATATCATTGTCGTGCCGATGATGCTTTTGACGCCCTATCTGGGGGGCACGGCCGAAAACGGCGCGACCGGCATTGCGACCCAGCTCGTGCTCGGCGCGGCCGTGATCGGCCTGATGATTGTCGGCGCCAAGTGGATCGTGCCGTGGGTGCTCCAGCAGGTAGTGCGGACGCGCAACCGTGAGGTGTTCCTGCTGGCGGTGGTGGTGCTCTGTCTCGCGGCGGCGCAGCTGACGCACGCGGTGGGGCTGTCGCTGGCGCTCGGGGCGTTCCTCGCCGGACTGGTTATCTCGGAGACCGACTTCAACCTCCAGGTGCTCGGCAGTATTATGCCGTTTCGCGACCTCTTCACGAGCCTGTTTTTTATCTCGATCGGGATGCTGCTCGATGTCGGCGCCCTGGCCGACGGCCCCCACCTGCTGCTGGTGCTCCTCATTGTCCCGGCCATTATTGTCGGCAAGGGTGCGATTGCCGCCGGAGTGGCGCGCCTGCTCGGTCTGCCGGGGCGAACGGCCCTGCTGAGTGGTATCGCGGTCGCGCAAATCGGTGAGTTCTCGTTCGTGCTCTCCCGCACCGGTCGGAGCGCGGGCCTGCTCGACGCCGAGACGTACAACCTGTTCCTCGCGGTGGCGGTACTCAGCATGGCGGCGGCGCCGTTCGTACTCGGCGCGGCGCGGCCGCTCAGTGTGTGGCTCGGGCGGAAAGCGCCGGAGTCCGATGACGCAGGCGACAGCATTCCAACTGCAGCACTCGGGGACCACCTCGTGATTGTCGGGTTCGGCGTCAACGGCCGCAATCTTGCCCGGGCGGCGCGGATGGCGGCGATTCCGTATATCGTGCTCGAGATGAACCCCGACACGGTCCGGGCCGCCCGGGCCGAGGGTGAGCCGATCTATTTCGGTGACGCCACCAGCGAAGCGGTGCTGGAGCATATCCATCTGACCGAAGCCCGTATCGCAGTGGTGGCAATTAACGACGCCGCGGCCACCCGCTGTATCGCCGAGCACATCCATCGCCTCAGCCCCGGCACCGAGCTGATCGTGCGGACGAGATATGTCGAGGAGGTGGAGGCGCTCTATCGGCTGGGCGTCAACGAGGTGATTCCGGAGGAATTCGAGACATCGATAGAGATCTTTGCGCGGGTGCTCGGCCGATATCTGGTCCCGGCCGCCGATATCGAGAATCTGATTCGGGCCGTGCGCTCCGAGGGCTACGAGATGCTTCGGGGACTCGCCCCGGCGACGGTTTCGCGCAAGGCGTTGCAGGCGGCGCTGCCCGATCTTGATATCAGTACGATCCGGGTGCCCGAGTCGGCGCCGTGGGTGGGGAAGTCGCTGGCCGAGATGAGGCTCCGGCAGGAGCCGGGCGTGACGGTCGCGGCAATCGTGCGGTCGGAAGGGACTGTCACCAATCCGGGGCCGGAGACGGTAATCGCCGCCGGTGATCGGCTGGTGGTGCTGGGGCGGCCGGAGCAGGTGAGCGAGGCGGGGCGGATGCTCGGTGGGGGCGACGATACCCGAAGCTGAGACCAGCGGCGCCGAACTTCGCGCGATGATACGAATACTACACCAGACTCCCCGTTCTTACGATATAGTCGGCCACGATCCGCCGGGGATCCCGGACTCTCCCGGACTTTGTCATCCCTCCCAGCTCACCGCCAGGGTCATAATGTCGGTCACCAGCGCCGGCTCCACCGCGAAGAATCCCTGGCCGTACTTGCAGCGGGTGAGGAGTCCAAACGAGCGGGCGCTGGCGGCGATGCTCTCCAGATAGTCCTTTGACTTCTCCGGGTTGAGGAACTGCGAGCGGTGGGCCGACAGCGCCTTGATCCACTGGTCGAAATGGGGGGTGATATCGACGACGAAATTGGGTGAGACGCCGGGTGGGAGGAAGTAGTGGAAGATGCGGGTGACGACATGGCGGTCGCCGGGGACATCGGCCTTCTTGAGCGCGGCGAGATTGACGGCGTTGATCGTGATAATGCCGGCGGCGACGTGGTCGGGATGCGACTGGCGTCGGCCGTGGCCGACATGCGGATAGGGCGCCAGCACGACCCGGGGGCGGGTGCGGCGGATCACCTCGGCGAGGGCGCGACGGTGTTCGTAGGAGTCTTCGAGCCGGGTATCGCCCCAGTCGAAGCGGGCGACAACGTCGGCGCCGAGAATCGCGGCGGCGTCGCGGACTTCCCCGGCGCGGATTTCGGGGGTGCCGCCGGTGCCCATCTCGCCCTCGGTGAGGATGACGATACCGGTTTTGTAGCCGCGGCGGGCGGCGTCGATTAACACCCCGCCGGTGCCGACCTCGACATCGTCGGGGTGGGCGCCGATCGAGAGGAGATCGTAGTTC
>CAYPYM010000386.1:0-4015 GCA_964414435.1 uncultured Ignavibacteriales bacterium
TTTTACACTGCTGGTCGGGGTGGTCAGCTTCGTCCGGATAACATCGCAGCAGATCAAGCGCGGCGAAGACCGTCCGTATCGATTCGTTTCTTTGATCGGCGTGGTGATCATGCCGGTCTTTGCCCTGATCTGGGGGATCAAGGCGGACACGCCGTTTATGTGGATGTTCGAAAACGTCCAGGTGCCGATGCAGTCGACCGTATTTGCGCTGCTCGCCTTTTTCGTGGCGTCGGCCTCGTATCGCGGCTTCCGGGCCCGGTCGCTACCGGCGGCGGTGCTCCTGATCTCGGCGTTCCTGACGGTGCTGAGCCGATCGGCCCTCGAGGGCTGGTATCCGCAGTTCCTGAACAGCTTTGCCGAGTGGGTGCGGTCGAATCCGTCGATGGCCGCCCGCCGCGCGATCCTGATCGGGATCGGCCTCGGTTCGCTGACGACCTCGCTGCGAGTGATCCTCGGAATCGAACGAACCTGGCTGGGGAAGGAGTGACGATGAAAATCGAATCACGCCACTGGATTTTTCTCGGCCTGTTTATCGTGGTGGTCGGCGCCATGGCGCTCAATATCCATATGAATGTCGAGGTGTCGGCCGACACCCAGAAGATGTACAATTATATCGACTCACTTCCGCCGGGATCGGTGCTGATTGTTTCGTTCGATCACGAGGCGTCGTCGCTGCCGGAGATTCGCCCGCTGGCGCTGGCGATCCTCCGCCACGCCTTCAGGAAGAATATCCGCCTGATCGGTACTGCGCTGCTGGCCGAGGGGACCGGTATCGGGTATCGGCTTATGCAGCAGACCGCGAGGGAATACCACAAGCAGTATGGCATTGATTACGTCTACCTCGGATTCAAACCGCAGTTCATCGCGGCTATTCTCTCGATGGGCGAATCGTTCTCCAAGACCTATCCGGAAGACTACCTCGGCGATGTCTACGGCGATATCCCGATGCTTTCCAATATCGAGACGTACGACGACGTGGCCGGGGTGATCTCGATCGCCGACGGTTCGCTCACCACCCACTGGATGGAGTACGGCGGGAGCCGCTACCACGTCCGAATCTCGGCGGCGGTGACGGCCGCTATGGTCACGACCTACGACCCGTATCTGTCCTCGGGTCAGATGTACGCCATGCTCGGCGGTTTGCGCGGGGCGGCCGAATATGAGAAGCTTCTTAAGATCGGCGGCGGGGGAGAGCGGGGGATGCTGGCCCAGACGGTCGCACATCTGTATGTGCTGATCCTGATCGTCGTCGGCAACGTCGTCTATTTCCGCTCGCGGCGGGGGAGGCGCGCCTGATGGACTGGGGTACGATTGTCGCCGGCCTGCTCACGCTCGCCATACTCAGTTTCCTGTACCGTGATAACCCGGTCTACCGGATGGCCGAGTCGCTTCTGATCGGGGTGGCGATCGGCTATTTCCTTGTCATCACGTGGTCGAACACGCTGATGGATCTGCTGTTCATCCCGCTGTTCGGCGAGGCGCGCTGGGTGCTGGTGGTGCCGTTTGCGCTCGGTTTGCTGATGTTCGGGCGGTTCCACCGGAAAACGTCGTATCTGTCGCGACTGGCGATCGCGGTCCTGATCGGATCGGGGGCGGGGGTGGCGATCCCGGTCATGCTCGAGGCGCGCACCCTGCGCCAGCTTTCGGCGACGGTGTCGCCGCTCTGGGTGAACGGCGGGCCTGATTGGAGCGTGATTGTCGTGCTGGTCGGTGTGCTCTGCACACTCGCCTATTTCTATTTCAGCCGGGAGCACAAGGGCGCCTTCGGCCGGGTGGCCAAGGTGGGCGTTTATTTCCTGATGATCTTTTTTGGTACGACTTTCGGCTACACGGTGATGTCGCGCATGTCGACCTTTATCGGCCGGGTCGAGTTCCTCCTGTCCGATTTCCTGCACCTGACCCACTGAGGGGCGCCGCATGCAATGTCCGCGTTGCAAAACCTCCATGAAAGAAGAAAAGCGGTCGTTCCACAAGCAGCGTAAGTGGATCTGCCCCAAATGCGGATTCGTGCGCTTCCAGCAGATCAAAAAGGGGCCCGGCAAGAGCCGCGACAGCGGCTGAATGTGATGCCGCTTTCCCTGGCCGGCTTGTTTTATTAATGTAACCGATCGAATAACCGGCTCGTACGAGCAGTACAGGGAAGAGATACAGGCAACGATCTGATGGAAATTCGCATAGGCACGTCCGGCTACAGTTTCGAGGATTGGCGCGGGTCGTTTTATCCCGCCGATATCGACAAGGGGAAGATGCTCGATCACTACGCCCGCTTTTTCCCGACTGTCGAAATCAACTCCACATATTACGGCATCCCCAGCCCGGCCGTGGTGGCCAACTGGGCGAAGAAAACCCCGACGGGTTTCGAGTTCATGGTGAAGGTGCCTCAATCGGTTACCCATCGCCGGACCGATCTCGAGGACGACCTGAACAAGTTCAGGCTGGCGCTCGAGCCGCTCGAGGCGGCCGGGAAGCTCTCCGGCCTGCTGGCCCAGTTTCCCTACTCGTTCAAGTACAGCCGTGACTCGCTCGATTACGTGACGCTGGTTCGCGAGGCGCTCGCGCCCAGGCCGCTGTTCGCCGAGTTTCGACATCGGGGATGGGTCAACCGTCCGATGTACGATCGGCTTCGGGGGGCGGGAATCGGGTATGTCTGTGTCGATGAGCCGCAACTGCCCAACCTGCTCGAGCCTGACCTGTTCGCGACCACCGCGGTTGGCTATATCCGCCTCCACGGGCGAAATGCGGAACAGTGGTGGGACGGCGGTCCGCTGCGCTACGACTACAACTACACGCAGGAGGAACTGGAGCAGTGGCGCGAGAAAATCGAGCGGCTCAAGGCGAAGGCAAACGTGAAGAAGCTGTTTGTCTTCTTCAATAACTGCCATCTCGGTCAGGCGGCGACCAACGCGCTCGAGATGAAGGCGCTGCTCGGGGTGTGATCCCGGCCGCGCCCCGTTTTTTGTTGACGCTGCCCCGGGGAATGTGTTATCAACCGTAGCTGAAATTACAGGAATAATCGGATGCATCTCACTCTCGACCGTATCCGCAAGGAATACGACAACAAAGTGGCGGTCAACGACCTCTCGCTGGAGGTCCCGGACGGCGTCATTTACGGCATTATCGGCCCGAACGGCGCCGGCAAGACAACCACGATCCGCATGGTCATGAACATAACCGTGCCCGATTCCGGCCAGGTGCTCTACAACGGCAGCCCGGTGCAGGAGGAGTTCAAGGATCGGGTCGGGTACCTGCCCGAGGAACGCGGCCTGTACAAGAAGATGACCCTGCTTGAGGTCATCACCTACATGGCCGAATTGAAAGGCAAGTCGGCCTCGTCGATCGCCAAGGATATCGATCCGTGGCTCGAGCGGATGGACCTGGCGGCGTACAAGGCGCGCAAGGTCGAGGAGCTATCCAAAGGGATGCAGCAGAAGCTCCAGTTTATAACAACCGTTATCCACGACCCCGAGATGATCATTCTCGATGAGCTTTTCTCCGGGCTCGACCCGCTCAATATCGAACTGATCAAAAACACCATTCTCGACCTCAAGCGGGCGGGGAAGACGATCCTCTTTTCGACCCACGTGATGGAGCAGGCCGAAAAGCTGTGCGATCATATCTGCATGATCTCGGGCGGCAACAAGGTGATCGACGGAAAGCTGAGCGATGTCAAGGCGCAGTTCGGGAAAAACACCGTGCAGATCGATATCGAGGGCGACGGCGGCTTTGTCCGGTCACTGCCGGGGGTCAGGAACCTGAGCGAGTTCAACAACTATGTCGAGGTCGAGTTGAACGACGGCGCCGATCCGGACGCGCTGCTGAAAGCGATCGTGCAGAAAGTCTCCGTGCGCCGTTTCGAGGTGATGGAACCGTCGCTGTACAGCATCTTCATCAACATGGCCAAGGTCGATCCGTCCGACCCCGAAACGGGGACGGGGGTGGCCCATGCGTAAGTTCCTCACCGTCTTCAAGCGCGAATACGCCCAGGTGATCAAGAAGAAGTCGTTTATCGTCGGTA
>CAYPYM010000387.1:0-4012 GCA_964414435.1 uncultured Ignavibacteriales bacterium
CCCGAACGTAGAATGGCGCAAGTATCAAGCTGAATGGAGTCCCCATGGACATAGTCTGTCTCATCAAGCAAGTTCCCGAAATCGCCCTGATCAAGGTCGACGAAGCCGCCAACCAGGTGGTGCTGCCGCAGGGCCCCGGCACGGTCAACCCGTTCGATGAATACGCGGTCGAGGAAGCCCTTCGGCTCAAGGAAAAACACGGCGGCAAGGTGATTGTCATGTCGGTCGGCACCGACCGCACCGAGTCGGCTCTCCGCAACTGTCTCGCGCTCGGGGTCGACGATGCCTATCTGCTCTCCGATGACGCCTTCACCGGGTCCGATCCGCAGGCGATCGGCGCGATTCTCGCCGCCGGTCTCAAGAAGCTCGGGTCGTACGATCTGGTGCTCGCCGGCAAGCAGGCGATCGATTCCGATTCGGCCCAGGTGCCCGGCGCGGTCGCGGCCAATCTCGATGTCCCGCAGGCGATGTTCGTCAAGAAGGTCGAGAGTGTCGATAACGGCAAGGCGACCGTCTACCGTACCACGGAAGAGGGCTACGACGTGGTCGAACTGACGCTTCCGGCGGTGGTTTCGGTCGTGAAAGAGATCAACGAACCCCGGTTGCCCTCGCTGAAAGGCAAGATGGCTGCGAAGAAGAAAGAGATCGTGACCTGGTCGGCCGCCGATCTCGGTATCGCCGCCGATACGGTCGGGGCCAATTCCGGCACGAAGACGATCAAAGTGGCGCCGCCGCCGCCCCGGCCCAAAGGGGAGAAGATCGAGGGTGAGACGCCCGATGAGATCGCGGACAAGCTGTTTACGAAACTCCGCGATAACCAGGTGATCTGAATATCAAGCGCCCGGCCGATCGCCGGGCGCTTTTCTTTTATGCGAATCCGCAAACTCAACGACTGCCCCGAATTCACCGCCGGCGACAATACCCGGCTCCGTGAACTGCTCCACCCCGATCGCGACTACCCGTTCGGTGCCCGTTATTCGCTCGCTCACGCCACGGTCGAGGCGGGTGGCCGCTCGACCGAGCACCGGCTGAAGACCGATGAAGTGTATTATATCCTGAGCGGTGTGGGGATCATGCATATCGACAGCGAATCGGCCGGGGTCGGCCCCGGCGACGCAATCGAGATCCCGCCCGGTGCGGTGCAGTGGATCGAAAACAGCGGGACAACCCCCCTGGAGTTCCTCTGTATTGTCGATCCGGCCTGGCGGGCCGAGGACGAGGATATCCTCTGACAGCCCCGATCGCGGAAAAGACCTCTCCGGCGACAAGTTCAAATTTGACATCGCTTTGAACCGGCCGATATATTCGGCAGGATGAAGAACGCCCGAATCAGACAGGCCGGCCTCGCTCTGGCCGGCGTTTTCGCCGCCCTGATGCTGTTCGCATCGCCCGGCCGCACCGCCGCCGATTCACCCGAGGAATACGTGCTGTGCGATGTCCGCGTGATGTACGTGGTCGATGACATCGAATCGATCGACTGGCCGACGCTCTACTATCTCAACGACGACTTCGGCTGCCGCATCGATATCGTCCGCCTTCAGGAGCGCGAGGGGTACCGTGCCGAGGGAGCCTCGGTGCCCGACAAGGAAGTCTATTACCACGCATTCTATCTCCCGCCGGAGGAGCCGAAGTTTCTCGATTCGGTCGCGGTGGCGCTGTTCGGCAACCGGTATCCCGATATCGTGCTGTTTTCCGCCGATGCCGGCAATTCGGTCGACCGCGCCTTCCGCACCTATCTCAAGGCACTGGAGCCGTCGGGCGAGCGGGTCTTCAATATCCAGAAAATATATCAACAGGGGGGAGGACGCAGTGCGGTCGCCGATTCCATCGGTGCGGTGGTGCTCAATGGTCGCGAGCTGGCCGGACGCTATGAGGACCGCCTTCGGGCCGAGGTCCCGTTGCTGATCGGGCGCAATTACCAATTGGGTGATCTTGCGCCCCACCTGACACATTATGTCCTGATCAAGAGCCGGGTAGCCGACCGCCTCCCCGATATCGAGTTTCTCGCCGGGATTCCCACCAACCGGTTGGTCAGTATCTTCGAGGAACTGCTTCCGCGCGGCCCGAAGCAACTGACGTTGCTTCGTCAGACGCGGTCGTTCCTGACCTCGCTGCGTGGCGCCGAGACGCTGGGCCAGCGTCCCCGGGTGGAAGCGATAGTCACCGGGTATCGTTCCCTGTACGATCTTGTCACGGGGACAGCCCAGGACCCGTTGCTCGACTCGCGCACCGATCTCCGCTATTATCTCGGTGATCTGCTGCGTCGGACCGAGCACCTCGCGCTGACCTCGGCGGGCGTTTCCTGGGACGGCCGCGTGATTCTGCGCGATTCGCCCCACGGTGCACGGCTCAAGTTCCGGGCGGCGCTCTCCGCCGACGGTCCGCGGCAGATCGACCTGAGCGGCGTGCAGTTCCATCCGTACTGGGACACGGCGACGGTTACGCTCGACACCGCCACGTACGAGATCATGCCGCACCAGACCTTCGTACGGGAGTATCTCGTTGATATCGATCCGAAATATCTCGCCTCCGACAAGCCCGAATCGCTGCTGTTCACGGCGCAGATCAACTACGGCACCCTGCCGCTGACGGTTCGCAACGCCCTCGCCGTCTACCAGCGGACCGAACTTCAGGTGGCGTTCGAGCCGGACTTCTATTTTGTGCCGCCGGTCGCGACGCTGAATGTCGACAAGGTCGTGTCGCCGATGAACCTTCGGGTAATTATCGGCAAGCCGGCCTCGTTCGTCGGGGCGGTGAAGCTCAACCTCGAAACCCCGCGCGGCCTTTACGCCGGCGCTTATCGGCAGGAGATTGATCTCGAAAAGGGGAAAACCAGCGAGACGGTGCGAATTCCGTTTTCGATCTCGAAGCTGTTCGAGCTGGGGCTCCAGCGCGAGACGATCTCCCTGGAATACAACGGCAAGACCGTTTCCTCCGATACCGCCCTGGTCCGGATCGCCTCGTGCGATATCGACGGCAAGGTGCAGATCGCGTTTCTGCCCGATACCTCCGGGCTGCTCGAAGATATCCTGAACATGACGAACGCCACTTTCCGGCCGCTGACCGACCGCGGGCTGGAAACGGCCAATCTCGATGCTTACGACGTGATCGTAATCGGGTCGGGGGCGTTTCGCAACTACCCGTCGTTCCGTAAGATGAAGGATCGCTTCGAGGACTTCATACGCAACGGCGGCTCGCTGGTCGTGCTCGGGCAGCCGTACGACTGGCCCGAGGGTGTTCTGCCGGTCTCGTTTGTCCCGGGGATCGAGCTGGTCGACAAGTCCGAGATCGCCAACCGGATTCCCCGGGCCAATGTCCTGACCCGGCCGTACGAGATTGTGGAGACCAACCTGCTCTCGTCGTTCTACAAGCGCCGCGACGTTTCCGCGGCGGCGATCGCCCCGGCCGAGAAGGTGTATGTCACGCCCTCGGGGGCGGCCCTGCTGTCGGTTTCGCGGATCGGCGACGGCCAGCTTATTTACTGCGGCCTGCCCCTGCTGCAGATGATCTCCCGGCTCGATATCGACGCGATTCATCTTCTGGCAAACATTCTGAACTATTAGCCCCTCCGGGTGTTATATTTAGTCAGTTAATTTTGAGAAACAACACCCGAGGTACATGACAGACACAGCCGCACAGACTACCCCTCCGAAACAGTTTTCGACCGTAACCCGCTACTACCGCAAGTACCGGGGCTACCTGATCTGGGGCGGGATAGCCGTTGTTCTCTCCAACGGCGCGCTCCTCTATACGCCGAAACTGCAGGGCCAGATTGTCGATGCGATCCAGGGCGGCAAGCCGATGTCGCAGGTCGGCCAGCTGGTCCTGATCATGCTCGGCCTGACCGTCCTCTCCGGGGTCTTTCGTTTCATGATGCGGCGGACGATCATATGGATGTCGCGCTGGCTCGAGTTTGATCTGCGGGCCGAGATGTTCACGCATCTCCTCCGGCTGAATCCCAGCTTCTACCACAACAATCGCACCGGCGACATCATGGCCCGCATGACCAACG
>CAYPYM010000388.1:0-2148 GCA_964414435.1 uncultured Ignavibacteriales bacterium
ACAACCAGTGCCACTATCCGCCCCGCCGATACCAGAGTGCAGTTGTAAACTGTTGAGGTCAGTCGGCGCGTCATTGTACAATTTCGGTTTGAGGTTAACCGGTATATACGCTCAACAATGAACGCTGTAAAGGAGCGGTGGCCGAGCCGGGATAAAACCGCCGGTCAGGGAATCAGGCCGTAGATGCGACAACCAAACCGAAGTGCCACGCTCCGAGTCCCCCGCGTGCCGCCATTGATAAATCTTGCCATAATTACAGTGTTGGCGTATTTTCGGCCACAGTCGTGATACCTGATATCCACAACCCACGCGAGTCTCAGAAGGCATGAGTTCCGATTCGAGCCCGACACTTCCCCCCTCCGCCGACGCAGGCCCTGACCGGGTGCCGCAGTCATGGGCGTGGCGGCTGATCAAGCTGGTCTTTGTCCTGCTCATGGTGGGCCTGGCCGGCTATCAGCTCGTCAAGCACTGGCACTCCGTGACCCAGTATGACTGGCAGCTCAATCCGTTCTGGCTTGTTGCATCTGTCATCATGCATCTTATCACGCTGTGGTTGTTCTCGGCAGTCTGGTGTCAACTGATCAGCGGCTTCGGCTATCGGGTCCCGGTCAAATACGGTTTCAAGATCTCGTATATCACGAGCCTCAGCCGCTACGTGCCCGGCCGGATCTGGCCGGTGTTCGGCATGACGTACTACGCCAGGCGCCTCGGTATCAGGGAGCAGGATTCGATTACGTCGTGGGCGGTCGCGCAGCTGTTCGCGATCAGCGTGTCGTTTATGGTGGCGGGGATCGGGCTCCTCGTCCGGCCCGACCTGATGAGTTCCAAGCTGCAGACCAACCTTGGCATCGGCGTGCTGACCGCCGCGGCGGTGATGCTGCTCGGGACGATCGCCATCACGGTCGTGCCGTCTCATACCCTTGCCGTGCTGAATCTCGCCATGAAGATGCTCCGTCGCCGGCCGATTACGTTTCGGGTATCGCTCGGCGTGAGCGCCCGGGTGTTTTTCGGTTACGGCCTGTGCTGGATATCGTACGGACTGTCGTTCTGGATGTTCACGAAGGCCATCGCGGGGGGAGCCGATCTGCCGATCATACCGATGGCCACCACGTTTATCCTCGCCTATCAGCTCGGCTACCTGGCGATCTTTACGCCGGGCGGAGTCGGGGTGCGCGAGTTGATCATCATTGAGATGCTCATACCGTTCCTCGGTCCGGTCGGCGCCGGGGTAGCGATTGCGGCGCGGTTCTGGAATCTCGCGGTAGAGGTCCTGGCGTTCTTCATTGCCGTCCGCCTCAAAATGCCGGGCAACTCCCCGGCCGGCCGGCCGACACCTCAGAAGTAATATCGAAACGACGTATAGAACGTGTGCGGGTACAGCCCGAACTCGGAACGAATCTGCCCCGGCCCGCTCGGTCCCGGACCGACCGCCACGTACGCTCCCCCTGCCAGAAAGACGTTTTCCGCCAGGCTGTAGTCGAGCGAGCCCGACACATACGCCGAGCCATCGGAGAGATTCCAGAGAATGTTGCCGGCGCCGGTGAGCAGCGGCGTGATCTGATGGGTTACACCGGGCGCGAGATAGTGTTCCCCGAGCAGATAGACGGCGCCGTTGGTGTATGCGACCGTGCCGGCCAGGGCAAGGTAGTTGGCCGGCTCCGACGCTCCCGCCTGATTGTAGTGGTATTCAATAAAGACATAGGTGCCGGAGCCAAAGTTGTAGTCGGCACCGAGCGACAGGCGCCAGTAGCTGTCGGGACGATACGAGTCGTCCGGCTGAAACAGTTTCGGTTTCACCCAGGCGCCTTCGAGCCAGGTCCCGGCGCCGCCTATCGCGCGGGCGGCATCAAACCCGAGCATGAGATTTTCACGAAATCCCGCCACGATCGCGGTCAGGTCGGTGTTGGCGTAGTATGTTTTGTATCGAACATAAGCGGCATCGTTCTTCGATGTGAGATCCTCCCCCGCTACGATGCCGACATCGAGTTCGCTCATAAAGCCGAACGCGATCCTCGCCCGGAGAGCGTCGACACCGATCCGGTCCTCGGTGTCGAGCGTGGCGTAGCTGTAAGGGGCGAGGATGTCGGTCGGGTTGATCACCCGGGCCGCCCCCCATGCAATCGCCTGCCGTCCGGCGTAGAGATCGAG
>CAYPYM010000388.1:2158-4006 GCA_964414435.1 uncultured Ignavibacteriales bacterium
GAATGACCGCACCGCATCGTGCATTCCCGGGTAGAGCCGGAGGTCGAGATCGTCGACCCGGTACGCTTTCCCCACCGCCCCGGTGATATCGCCGAGCGCGAACAGCGCCCGGTCCTGAATGCGGGCGTCCGGCTCGTATGCAATCGCGGCGCCCAGATTCCGATCGATCCGCCAGCGCGCGGTGACCCGAAGGCGGTTCGAAACCGATCCGAGCGGCGGCGGGTCGACCGAGAAGAGCGACAGGCGATACGACGGAAACTCGTAGACGCTCGAGTAGCTCTTGAGATACCCGCTGAACGACAGGTCTCCCCCCTCCGCACCGCCGACGACAACAACCATAGCCACGGCCACGGACAGACCGGCGCGGATCATCCTCCTGAGAGCGGAACCGCTCATGGGCGCGTCTCGTCCTTGTCGATACGGCCGTCCTTGAGCGTGATCAGCCGGGTCGCCCGTTCCATGATCATCCGGTCGTGGGTCGAAAAGACAAAGGTCATACCGGTGGACCGGTTCAGTTCGCGCATCAGGTCAAGCAGGCCGCTGCCGGTTTCGGAGTCGAGATTGGCGGTCGGTTCGTCGGCGAGCACCAGGGCCGGCCGCGCGACCATCGCCCGCGCAATCGCGACCCGCTGCTGCTGGCCGCCGGAAAGCCGCGGCGGGAGCCGGTCGGCGTAGTCGGCCAGACCGACCTTGTCGAGCATCGCCACCACGCGGCGGTGGCGCTCGTCTTTGGGCAGGCCCTGCAGAAGCATGATGTACTCGACGTTCTCTTCCACCGTCAGCACCGGGATCAGGTTGTAGGCCTGAAAGATGAAGCCGACCTTGTCGCGGCGGAAGTCGGACAGCTCCCGACCGGACATCTTCGAGAGATCGTTGCCGTCGAGCCAGACCCGCCCCGAGGTGACATCGTCGAGACCCGAGATGCAATTGAGAAAGGTCGTTTTGCCCGAGCCGGACGGCCCCACGATAGCGCTGAACTCACCCGCCCGGACGATCAGGTCGATCCCTCGGACCGCGTGCACCGGCACGCCGTTGTCGGAGTAGGTCTTCACTACCCCTTCAGTCTTTACAACTGCTTTGTCGTCGTTCATATCGATACCCTCAAAATGACTTTCTCATCGCCCGCGCCGGAGCGAGCCGCGCGGCGTAGGCCGCCGGATACAGGGCCACCAGTATGGCAAACAGCAGGAATGCCGCCGGGTACAGCGTGAACTGCTGAATGTGCCAGACCGGATAGAGCATCTTGGTGAAGGTGACCCCCTCGTATTCGATACCGCTGTAATCGATCCCGGTGTAGCTCGTGATCGCGAGCAGGATGGTGCCGAGAATGATGCCGAGCACGATTGCGATCACGGCCAGGGCGCAGGCCTCAAGGATGACCAGCCGCCCCATCGAAAACGGCCGCGTGCCGACTGCACGCAGTACGCCGAACTCGAACATTCGCTCGTAGAGCGACATGAAGAGCGTATTTACGATACCCAGCGCCACCACCCCGAACAGGATGATCGCGATGATAAGCCGGCCGATATCGTTCAGCCGGAATACCTTTTCGAGCTGCGGCAGGAGATCGACCCAGCCGACCGCCTCGTTACCGCCGGTGCTGTATTTGGCCCAGAACGGGTTGTTGCGTTGCTGTCCGATATCGGGGTTGCGGAATTTCAGGGCGATCTCGTGAACGCCGCTGCCGAGATTCAGCATTTTCTGGGCCAGCCCGATCCGCACCATCGCCATCCCCCGGTCGAGTTCCTCGACATTGAAGTAGTAGATGCCCGAAACCCGGAACATCTCCTGGGCCAGTACACCGGTCTGGGCCTGCGCGGCCGTAATACCGACCCGGTCGCCGATCCC
>CAYPYM010000389.1:0-3973 GCA_964414435.1 uncultured Ignavibacteriales bacterium
TGAGTACGGCCGATCACGCTGCCACCGCGGCCGGCTCGCATCTGCTGGTTGCAGCCGGGCGCCTTCCGAACACCGACGATCTCGGAGCGGTCGAGGCGGGCCTGCAGCTCGATCGGCGCGGCTATATCAAAGTCAACGACCGGCTGGAGACCAGTGTCGACGGCGTGTGGGCGCTCGGCGATGTCAAGGGCGGCCCGGCCTTCACCCACATTTCTTACGACGATTTCCGCGTGATTCGCACCAACGTGATCGACGGCGGCGAGGCCTCGATCACCGATCGGATCGTGCCGTACACGGTCTTCACCGATCCGCAGCTGGGACGGGTGGGACTGTCGGAAAAGGAAGCAAATGAGCAAGGGCGCGGCTATCGGGTCGCATCGATGCCGATGGACCACGTCGCGCGGGCGCTGGAAGTCGGCGAGACGCGCGGTATGATGAAAGCGCTGGTCGATCCCGATACCGAGCAGATCCTCGGCTGTGCGATTCTAGGCATCGAGGGAGGCGAGCTCATGACCATGATCCAGATCGCCATGATGGGAAAACTGCCGTATACGGCCCTGAAAAACGCCACGTTCGCCCACCCGACCCTGGGGGAATCACTCAACAATCTCTTCGCCCGCCTGGAATAGACGGATTCTCTGACAACAAAAAAGGCCCGCACTCCGGCGGGCCGTTAAGATCTGTGATCGTCGTTCAACGCCGGCGCTTGCGATCGCCGCTGTTGCGACGCCGTCGAGGCGGACGCGAGGATTCGTCGGACCGGTGCGGTTCCGACACCGACTCCTGCCGATGAGAGCTTTCGGTCGGCTGCGGCGGCGGCGCATGCAGCGTCTGCTGGTACGTGTCATCCACCAGCATCGCCAGCAACTGCTGCCCCGCCTCGCTCTTGCTCAGGTACTCGACCAGCGGTGTGAAGCGCTGCATCCGCTCGGTCTGGAGCTTGTCGCGGGTGCGCAACTGGGCCTCGAGCAGGACGGTCATGCGCTCCGAGACCACTTCGGCAACATCCTCATCGGTCGGCAGCGGCCGCTCAATCAGATCGATTCCGAAGCGTACGCCGATGCGGCGCAACTCGGTCTGCTCCATTCCGGCGACAAGCGAAATCGCCTCACCCGACGCTCCGGCTCGGCCGGTGCGGCCGGCCCGGTGAATGTAAGCTTCGGGATCCTCCGGCGGCTCGTACTGGAAGATGTGCGTGATTTCCGGGATGTCGATCCCGCGCGCGGCAACATCGGTGGCGACCAGGAAACGCAGCTTCCCGGCCCGCAGCCGGGCCAGTACCTGCTCGCGCTTCTTCTGCGTGAGATCGGCGCTGAGTTCGTCGGCATCGTAGCCGAATCGCTGCAACACCACCGAAACGTAGTGCACCATCGCCTTCGTGTTACAGAAAATGATTGACGCGCTCGGATTGAGAACCTCGATGATGCGCACGAGGCAGCGGTCCTTCTCCATGTGCGGCACGATATAGAAAACCTGCTCGGTCTCGGCCACGTGGATCTTGTCACGACTGAGACTGAGGAAATCGGGCTCGCGCATGAACTGGCGGGCCAGTCGGATGATCTGGGTCGGGAACGTGGCCGAGAACATGCACGAATTGATCGGCCGTCGCGGCACATAGCGCTTCAGTTCGACCATATCGGGGTAAAAACCCATCGAGAGCATGCGGTCGGCCTCGTCGTAGACGAGCGTCTGAAGCGAGTCGAGCGTCAGGGTACGCTTGAGCAGGTGATCGAGCACCCGGCCGGGGGTCCCCACCACGATATGGGCGCCGCGCCGGAATCCCTCGATCTGCGGGCCGTAGCTGACGCCGCCGTAGACGGCGACGGTCCGAACGCCGCTGTCGCCGGCGAGAAGCTCGGACTCATGGGCCACCTGGCGGGCCAGTTCGCGGGTCGGCACCAGTATCAGCGCCTGGCAGGTCGCCTGCGAGGGGTCGATCCGCTCCATAATCGGGAGCAGGAAGGCGCCGGTCTTGCCGCTGCCCGTGCGGGACTGGATGAGCATGTCCCGTCTGGCTTGAATATACGGTATGGTACGCGCCTGCACCGGCATCAGGTGCGACCAGCCGGCCCGGTTGGCCGCCGCCCGGAGGGTCTCCGACTGCTCTTCGAGGGTCGTTTCGGGAAGAGGATTGTCCGGCTCGACGACGTCTTTTTCACTGTGAACGGACGCGGTGGGTTGTTCGCTTTCGGTCTCGAGGTCATTCGCCCCGTGTGCATTGTCATTGTCACTCAAAGTCTGATTCCTTTCCAATTCTCACGCTGTCCCCGAAACCGTCCCGGCTCCGGCGACAGACTCAAGGTAAGGAATCGAATCGGCTTCGTACAGTCCAAACTTGCGCTCGGCCCCGGCGCGTCCGCAGGTTCTGCCCCCGGCGGAACAGGCGTAAACTTTCGGGTGTTTCGGGCGTACCAAGATATGACAATGGGACAGTAACTAACCGGGTCGACCGGGACGAGCCGGGAGTGGAAAGGACAGTTGTGGAATCAGCCGCCTCGAAAGCTGCGGTCAGCCGCCGCAGGGGGGTTACACTCAAAGAAGTCTCACCATCAGAACGCACCACCCTTCGCCATCTCATGTCGCTTTATCTGCACGATTTGAGCGAATTCACGGATAGTCTCGCAGTCAACGCCGAGGGAATTTTCACCTACGACGGGTTCGACCTGTATTTCGAAGACAGCGCGCTGACGCCGCTGTTCATCTACTCCGACGGCCGCCTGGCCGGGTTCGCGCTGATCAACCGGCCGCCGTACACGCCCCCCGATGTCGACCGGTCGATTCACGAGTTTTTCATTCTCCGCCGGCTGCGGGGCCGCGGCGTCGGTCGCCGGGCTGCGGTTCAGCTGTTTCGGACCTATCCCGGCCGTTATATTGTCGGGCAGTTGATAAAAAACGTTCCGGCAATCGGTTTCTGGCACTCGGTCTACGCCCATCTCAAGATCGAGTATGTCGAGCGCGAGCAGGTGTCCGGCGGCGAGTCGATTCTCTCCCAGCGCTTCACCGTTTAGTCCGACTCCGGGTCTGTCGCCCCTTTGTTTTTGCATCGAATTCGCTTATCTTACGCCATCAACTTGACCAGACCGCCCGGCCGGGGCGGTTCGAACCCGAACGAAACGGAATTTCCGCGTGACCACTGCGACCCAGATCGACCCCCACACAGCCGTCATCGCTGCCGAGCTGGCCCTCTCCCCCGGGCAGGTGAGCGCCACCATCGCGCTGCTCGATGACGACGCCACGGTGCCGTTTATCGCCCGTTACCGCAAGGAAGCAACCGGCAGCCTCGATGAGGTTGCGATTACGACGATCCGCGACCGCCTCGCTCAGCTCCGCGAATTGGACAAGCGGCGCGAGGCGATTCTCAAGTCGCTCGAAGAGCGCGATCTCCTCACCGACGAACTCAGCGCCAAAATCGCCGCCGCCGACACGATGGCGGTGCTCGAAGATATCTACCTCCCCTACCGGCCGAAACGCCGCACCCGCGCGACAATCGCCCGCGAACGCGGCCTCGAACCGCTCGCCGAGCTGATCTTCGCGCAGGACGATATCGACCCGGCGGCCGAGGCGGAAGCGTTTATCGATCCGGAGAAAGAAGTACCGGCGGTCGAGGATGCCCTCGCCGGGGCGCGCGATATCATCGCCGAGTGGATCAACGAAGATGCCGCCGCCCGCGCCCGTATGCGCGACCTGTATGCCTCGCGTGCGATGATTCGAACGAAAGTGCTCGCGGGCAAAGAAACCGAAGGCGCCAAGTTCTCCGACTACTTTGATTGGGAGGAACCGATCACCTCGGCGCCTTCGCACCGCGTGCTCGCCATGCGGCGCGGCGAGGCCGAGGGCTTCCTGTCGATGCGGATCGCCCCCGAAGACGAGAGCGCAATCGCGCTTCTGGACGACATCTTCGTCATCGCGAAGAACGCCGCCTCGGAGCAGGTCAAGCAGGCGGTCCGCGACGGCTACAAACGTCTGCTCGCCC
>CAYPYM010000390.1:0-3952 GCA_964414435.1 uncultured Ignavibacteriales bacterium
GACGGGAACAGCTCGTAGACCTTCTTCAGCGGGAAGCCGGTCTCTTTGCAGAGCTTCCGAATCATCGGGGCGATCCCGTACTTGGCGTAGTAGTCGCGAAGATAATTCACGAGTTTCCAGTGCTCTTCGGTCAGATCGTTGACCCCTTCGGTGCTGGCCAGGGCAAGCGCGACGCGCTCGTTCCACTGATCCGGCTCCTCCATGAATCCGTCTTCGTCGACCGCGACTTCGACATCTTCCCATTTGAACGTAGCCATTGTGTTTCCTCCGAAGATTGTTAGTACACGTTATTTTCCAGAGTGTTTTTTCCGGTTGCACGCCTCAGCGCATATCGATGAATCCGCAGGGGCAGTTCTCGGCGCACTTCTTGCACCCCTTGCAGAATTCCATTTTCACTTTATAGGGCTGGCCCTTGATCAGCGGCTTGACGATCGCCGAATCCTGGCAGTAGCTCCAGCAGGTGCCGCAGTCGAAGCACTTGCCGCAGCTCATGCAGCGTTTCGCCTCGGCGACAGCGGCATCCTGATCGAGCGTCTTCACGATTTCGGCGTTCATGTCGGCCAGCCGTTCGGCCACCGGCATCTCGGAGACGGTCACGCGCTCTTTCTTCTCATAGTAGGCGGTCGCCATCTTGTCGGTCGTGATCAGCGGCATATCGGCGCCCCGCTCTTCAGTCACCTCACCGGTGATCAGCTCGTGGATCGCCTCGGCCGCCTTGCGGCCGTGGTAGACGGCGGTGATTGCGATATCGAGATTCAGGTTATCGCCGCCGGAGTAGACGCCGTCGACCAAGGTCTTGTACTTCTCGTCGGTCTTGATCCAGTCGCGACCTTCGATCAGGGTCTCGAACCCGGTGAAATCGGGCTGCTGCGAGATGGCCGCGATCACGGTCGTGACCGACAGGTCGAACACGTCACCATCGATCGGCACCGGGCGACGGCGTCCGGACGCATCCGGCTCACCGAGTTCCATGCGCTGGCACTTCATCCCGGTGGCGCGGTTGCCGTCTTTGTAGATCTGAATGGGGGCGGCGAGGAATTCGATCTTGATCCCTTCCTCGATCGCGCCTTCGATCTCGGGATCGATCGCCGGCATTTCGGTGCGGGTGCGGCGATAGAGGATCGTCACCTCGGCGCCGAGACGGCGCGAGACGCGAGCGGCATCGATAGCGGTGTCACCGCCGCCGATCACGACGACGTGATCGCCGACCTCGATTTTCTCACCGATATTCGCCTTGTGCAGGAACTCGGTGCCGGTCCAGACGTTCTCGGCGTCCTCTCCCTCGATCTTCAGCTGGATGCCCTTGTGGGCGCCGATCCCGACGAAGATCGCTTTGTATTCCTTCTGCAGATCCTGGTAGGAAATCTCGTGGCCGATCGCGGTGTTGGTCTTGATCTCGACCCCCATCGCGGCGATCCGGTTGATCTCGGCGTCGAGCGTCTCCTGCGGCAGGCGATAGTCCGGGATACCGTAACGGAGCATGCCGCCGGTCTTCGGGAACGCCTCGAACACCGTCACCGGGTAACCCCGCCGCGCGAGGTGGTAGGCGGCGGTCATGCCGGCCGGGCCGGACCCGATAATGGCGATCTTCTCGGTGCGAGTCTGATCGGTGAGCTTCTTCGGCACGAGATTGTGGCGGAGGCCGAAGTCACCGAGAAAACGTTCGAACGCGTTGATCGAAATGGCGCCCTCGAGCTTGGCGCGGTTGCACTGGTCCTCGCACGGGTGCGGACAGACGCGACCGAGCGTCGACGGGAACGGGCTGGTTTCCATCCAGATGTTCCATGCCTCTTCCAGCGCCTGATCGTAGGTCTTGTCGTAGTCCTCGGCTTTGTGGACGGTCATCAACGCTTTCCGAATCTGGTTGTGATTCGGGCAGGTGTGGCCGCAGGGAGGCAGCTTTTCTACAAAGTATGGCCGAAGATCCGATGTCTCCTGGGAGCCTTTATGGGCGCCGCCGCCACCGAAGCCACCTCTCGTGCGCAACCCGCCTTTTTTCTTTTTCACTATCTTTGCCATGCTGCAACTCTTTCGCTTAGCTGTGATCGTCCTGCCCGTTTCCGGCGTCCTCCCGGATGAGACCGGGATTCGGCCCGACAGTGCCACTATCTATGTGAATAGACTTTCTCTTTCTTACCGTCCGTTCCTTCACCGTTCCGCGGCGGACTGTTCCTTGTCCGCTCCATCGTCTTCATCGCCAAGGACCTGACCGTCGCGATAGGCGCGGGCGTTGCGGGTCACCGCTCCGGCCCACGGAGTCGCACCGGAGGCGTGCACGTGAGTGTAGAGAGCGAGCGTACGCTTGTGCACGAGACCGTCGCGACCGTTGCCCAGACCGGTGCCGCGCGACATGCGGAGCGTGCCGGCATCCTTGGGGAGCGGCGTGTCCGGAGCGGAGTAATGAAATTCATGACCTCTGATGATCGTGCCCGGGCCGAAATACGGGTTGCCCCCGCCGGCGATCAGCTCGGCGTAGCCGTGACCGGCCGGGCGCCGGGAGATCGAGAGGTCGATATCAAACACGCCCGCCATCGGATAGGTCGTCCCCTGCCAGGTCAGCGACCGCACGAGATAGATCAGGCCGCCGCACTCGGCGTAGATCGGGAGTCCGCGCATGGCGGCCCGGCGAACGGCGGCCATAAGCGACCGGTTGGCCGCGAGGCGTTCGGCGTGTGTTTCGGGAAAACCGCCGCCGATATAAAGGCCATCGACGTCGGGCAAATCTTCATCTTCGAGCGAAGATATCGGCACCAGTTCGGCGCCGTGGCGCTGAAGCGCCTCGAGGTTCTCGGGATAATAGAACGTGAAGACCGAGTCGCGGAAATATCCGATCCGCACCGAAGACTCGCTCTCCGCGCTTTCGTACATGACGGCGTCACTCATCTTGGGCGCGCCGAGTGCAATCGCGACCAGCCGATCGAGATTAAGATGCGTCTCGGCGATCGCGACCAGTTTCTCGTCCAGGGTATCGTCGAGCCCCGCTTCGGCCGGAGGTATTAACCCCAGGTGCCGCCCCGGAATGAGGTCGGCATCGGATCCGAGTTTCGGGATGCTGCCGAGCACGGGTATGCGGCAGAAGCGCTCGATACTCTGTTTCAGGATCTCGGCGTGGCGGGGGCCGGCGACCTTGTTGAGGATCACGCCGGCGATATTGACGTCGGGGTCGAACGTCTGGCAGCCGTGGACGAGGGCGGCGAGGGTACGGGTTACCTTGGTGGCCGGGACCACCAGAATAACCGGGGCTTGCAAGAGTTTTGCAAGCCCCGCAGTACTGTGAGTGCCGTCGACGTCGAAGCCGTCGAAAAGACCCCGGTTGCCTTCGATAACCGCGAGCTGGGCGCCGCGGGCCGCGTGCACGAACGAACTCCGAACGGTCGCCTCGGGCACCATGTAGGTGTCGAGGTTACGGCAGACGCGGCCGGCGACAGAACTCAGCCAGGCGGCGTCGATATAATCGGGGCCCTTCTTAAAGACGGCGGTCGTCAGCCCCCGGCGGCGAAGAGCCGCCAGGGTGCTGAGACTGACAATCGTCTTGCCCGAGTCGCCGGAAAGACCGGCGAACATGAGGCGCGGCACGGTCACGCCCATAGCGCAGCTTACCTCAACGGTGTCGGTTAGTCGTTGGCGGCACCTTCCCTGTGCGGCAGTTCCAGAAAACTTCCGCCAAAGTAGGTGTAGACCAGTTTCCCGGAGTCGACAAGCTGTTTGATCGCGCTCTTGCAGAGCTTCTTGTCGACATCCTCGCCAAACAGTTCTGCCATGGCTTTGGTCAGGTCCATCGGTTTGAGCTTCTTCTGGCCCTGAGCGTCCGCGACCATTTTGAACATGGCGTCAGCTACTTCGTCGACTGACTTCATAACAATCCCCTAAAAGGTTAAGTGTGTTGACCGCTTGAACGTCAGGCCGGCGTGCTTGAAGTCGTAGATGTGTTCCTTGTGGAACTCCAGGCCGG
>CAYPYM010000391.1:0-3952 GCA_964414435.1 uncultured Ignavibacteriales bacterium
CACCGGGGTATCGGCGTCTCCATCAGCCTGTCCGAGCAGCCCCTTGCGAAGAGCGCGGCTCTGCACCGGCAGCAGCGAGTCGCCCTGCCGCTCCGACCACCGTTCGATCAATCGAGCCGGTATACCATGTTTTTCAAGTTCCTGAATTCGCATCGTTTTTTCCCTCCCGTGTAAAGGGCTTCCCTTGTTCTAGCCGCAGCTCCCCCAGCCGCACGTCGGACACGAAAAGCAGGTGCCCAGACGCACCATCCCGGTGCCGCAGTCGGGACAGGTCGCGGCGTTCTGATAGCAGCACGATTCGTCAGCAGGCTCCGGCATGCTGTCCATCCAGGCAAACGAGACCTCGGGCGGGATCGCCGGGCCGTCGATTGCCATTCCCAACTGGGGATAAGAATCCCTCGGTCTGAATTCTGCTTCAGCCATGACTGCTTTCCTTTCGAGCTGTGTCTGGTTGTTTCTATCGGTGTGATTTCACAATACTGCACATCTGTGCCCCTGTCAAGCGAAAAGCGTCAAACCGGCACAAAAAACACGCCTCGGACCGGTAACCACTTGCGACACAACGGGGGAATTATGGCTCTCGCCGGGTGGCTTTCTGCCCCGTACTCTGTATGATGCTGCGCGAATCAAAAAAAGGCCCCCCGGGGAAAACGGAGGGCCGTGCTACGGAGCTCGTTCTGCCGCCGGTGCGGTCACCGGTCGAGAACGAATTCGTACGTGAAATAAACCCAGATCGGAATCGGCTGATTACCCTGAATGGCCGGCGAGAAGATACACTTCTTCGCCCACGCCACGGCCGCTTCGTCGAGCGCATCGATTTCGGACGATCGCACCAGTTCTGACTTCACGACCTTCCCCTCCCGGTCGAGCAGCACCCGCACCGTCACGTTCCCGGTCAGTCCCAGCTCGCGTGCCACTCTCGGGTAGTCGCCCTGGTACTGCTTGATCAGCGTGGGCATGACATCGGCAAACACCATCGAGTCGGGCGACGGCCACTGGCCGACATTGGTATCGATCACACCTCCCCGAAGACCATCGGTGCCGGGCCCCATCCCTCCCTCACCGATCGGCAGGCCGAGCGTGGCCAGTTCCGACTGCGACGCAATCACCGGGCCCTCTTCATCGGGATAATCCTCATCCGGTACCGGCGTTGGAATCGCGTTCGGGACAACGTCGACCGGCAGGGCCGGAACGCCGGTTCCCCCGCCCGATCGAATAATGGTCGGCGGGGGCGTAATAACAACACTCACCGTATCGAGAGGCTCAGGCGTCGGGGGGACCAACTCAATCGCGTCGGTGGGCCACATGGCCGCCCCCAGCAGGACCAGGCCGACCGCCAGCGTAACCGTGAGCGTCCCCATCAACAGGTTGCGTTGATACGTCGCCTTCAGTTCAAACGCTCCGTACGGCGTGTACAGTGAGTTGAGCGGTGTTTTCATCGCAGATCACCCCTTTCCCGGGCGGCCGAGTCGGCCGCCGCAATCAACTTGCTTTGTATATTGTCCCAGTCCCCCAGTGCGTAGCGATATGAGTATTTGCGCGAGTCGGGCAGTTGCTCAACCGGGATCCCCATCTGTTTCGCCGTCCAGACGTTCCACGAACGCTCTACGAGACCGATCTCATCGAGGATATCGACCCAGACGTTGTAGGTCGCCGCCGGGTGGATCAGCAGCAGTGTGTTGAGCCTCGGCTCCAGCCGGTTCTCGGCGACCAGCAGCCCGCGCAGGGTGTCGCCTCCGGGCGGAAGATACCGCGGGAGATTCGACTCCTTCGCCAGGCCGAGATTCCACCAGGTGCGTTCGAGACTGTCGACCCGGATCGTCAGCAGCTTCTGCACCCCCACCGTGTCGGGCGGCGGAAGGTTGATCTCGATCGCCTGCGGCATGGCAAACACGGTCGAGACCATGTAGAAGATGAGCAACAGAAACGCGATATCGACCATCGGCGTCATGTCGATCCGGATCGGAATCCGGCGCTTCTTCCGGCGCGCGCCGCCGCCGCGTTTGCGCGACGGCCGTTCGATAACTTCTCCGGCCATGGGAACACCTTTCCGACCGCGACGGTCCAGCGACAACAGTCTCCGATACAACCCGGTGCGGTCAGGCGGCCGGTAACGTTCGAGGCGGGGATTGACGATTCGATAGATTCAGTGAGGTCGGGCCCTGTTAAAAGAGAGACGCGCAGGATCCCCTATTTGCGCAGTGCCGGCGGAGGGAATCACGCAAAAAAACGCCCCCCGGACATCCGGGGGGCGTCATCACGGGAGAGTGATTTACGATCGGGTGGTTAGCGGTCGAGCTGGAAGTCGACCTTGTAGGTCACCCAGACCTTCACCGGGCGGCCGTTCTGAATACCCGGTTTGAACTTATTCTTGTAGGCGGCCTCGACCGCAGCCTCGTCAAGTGACTGCGTGCCGGAGGTCTTGCCCAGCATGGCCTTGATCACGTTGCCCTCTTCATCCACCAGCGCCTTGACCCAGACCCGGCCGGTGATACCGGCCTGCTCGGCCAGCCGCGGATAGGGCGGCGTGTATTCGTAGATCATCTCAGGATAGATCTCGACCGGGATAAAATCATCCGGGGCGGGGAGGAAATCCTCGTCTTTGATATCGACAACGATATCGTCACCGCCCGACTGGGTGGTGATATCCGGCCGGGTGATGTCGGCCAACTCGTCCTGGGTCGCGATCACGACGTCTTCATCGGCCACTTCGTCGTCGGCCACCGGCTTCGGGATACCGACCTTCGGAGCCGCGACGTTCGGCTGGTTCACCTGAACCTGCGGCGGCCTTTTCGCAATACTCGGCGGCGGGCCGAGATCGGCCACGGTCTTGATGACGACCGCCGGGGCCTCGGGAATCTCTTCACCGCCCACCCGGCTGATCACGAACGCAGTCAGCAGGATCAGGCCCACGGCCGAAGCCGTGATGATGGTGCCGAGGGCGAAGTTTCGCTGATACTTCGCCTTGAGTTCGAACGCGCCGTAGGGCGAGTAGAGCGAACTAGCTTTGTGTCCAGCCATTACAACTCACCCCTTTCTTGCGCCTGTTGAATCGCCGCGTCGATGATCTTGTCGTCGCGCGCTTCCCAGTCGCCGATCGCATAGCGGTAGGAGAATTTCTCCTCCTTGGTCAACTGATCGACCTTTTTCCCGAGCTTCTCGGCCGTGTACTTGTTCCACGACCGCTCGATCAGATCAATCTCGTCAAGAATGTTGACCATGTCGGCGTAGGTCGCCTTCGGATTGATCAGGATCAGCGTGTTCAACTTGGCGTTATTTCGGTTCTCGTTAATCAGCAAACCCCTCAGCGTGTCCGGCCAGAACTGATACGCCACCGTATCGGGCGTATCGGGAGCGGTCGGCAGCAACTGCGGCAGGTTCTCCGGCGTCGGCGTCTTCAGGTTCCACCAGAACCGGCTGTCGCCGTCGACTCGGAGACTCAGGAGGTTCGACTCCTTGACCTCGACATCCTTCTCCTGGTCCTTCGGGGGAAGGTTGATCTCCATGGCCTGCGGCATCGCAAACACCGTCGAAACCATGTAGAAGATCAGGAGCAGGAAGGCGATGTCAACCATCGGCGTCATATCGATGCGGATGGCGATCCGTCGCTTCTGCCGTCGTAGTCCCTTCTTGCCAGGCTTTTTTTGCCGTTCTACTACTTCACCGGCCATATATCTCTATCACTCTCCTTAAAGGGCAGTCGAGCCCGGCCCGAACTTCCCTTCTAACCTTCTAGAACAACATTCTCCGCCTCGCCGGTTCCCCCCGTCTCATGGTCGGTAATGATGAGGAACCGTTCGAGATTGTTTTCCTGCATCGCCGTCATCACGTCGGCTTCCGTGACGGCGTTGAGCTTCAACACCCGCTGGGCCTTCGAGTCGACCTTCGCCAGGGCCAGCAGCAGGTGCTCGGTCGAGACGAACTCGTCCTTCATCGTGTCGGCCTCGCGTTG
>CAYPYM010000392.1:0-3927 GCA_964414435.1 uncultured Ignavibacteriales bacterium
TTATCATTGACCTAGCTAGAAATTCGATTGCGATAAGTGTGTCAGCGGGCGCAAGTGCGCATAGAGTTGTCCCGCAAAAAAAGGACTCACGTTCCCATATCTTCGGTATACCGGGCGATCATCTCTTTGTACCGCGGCAGCTCGCGCAGCGGATCGAGTTCGGAGTTGAGCTTGAGATTATTGACGGTATAGTACGACCGCTGTTCCAGCAGTTCCTCGAGCTGATCGATCGCCCGATCATACTCGCCGCACTTGACATATACGGTGGCCATGACCATGACCAGATCGGGTCCTCACCAGTGGCATTTGGCGATCGACAGCATCTCCTTTCCCTGTTCGGCGAGCTTTTCCGCCTCCTCGCACTTGCCGAGGCACGCCATGACATAGCCGAGCATCGATGTCCGATGAGGATCGTCCGGACTGTCCTGCAGGTGCGTCTCCAGCACCACCCGGGCCGAATCCCAGTACACTGTCGACAGCTCCGCATGCCCGGTCGCTCCATAGGCGTGAGCGAGCGAACCGTAATACACCTCCGGTTCCATCTGGTCCCGTCGGTTGTTCTCCAGGAGCGTGATAATCGAATCGACCGGGAATACGGTGGTGCCGACCACAACCTCTTTCGATTGACCGCCGAGAAATCCCAGCTGCCACCAGGCCAGCTGGAACAACTCCCGCGGATCCACCTCTCTCTCGGCTGCGGCCGCGACTGTTCGGATCTTCTCCATATCACCGTAGCGCGAGGCGTAGAGGTTCATCTTCTGGACGTACCAGTCGGTCCGCGACGGTTCCAGCGCGATGGCGCGGTCTATCGCCTTTTCCGCTTCCGCGTAAGACCGTGTGAACTGAAGGCAGTTCGCCCTTGAGGCGTGAACGGTCGGATTGAGCGGATCGAGCTGGGCGGCCCGGGTATAGTTCTCGTTGGCTTCATCGAACTTACCCTGGCGCATCTGCACCAGCGCTATCGATGCAAGCAGGTCGCCGTCGTTATGCATCTCCGAGCGGGCCATATTGAACTGCTCGAGGGCCCGGTCGTAGTCGGTCTCAACAAGATTATAATAGACGCCGGCAGCCATGTGACCGGTGGCCAGATCCGGTTGAAGCTCCAGTGCCCGTTGGAACGACTCCCGTGCAACTTGCTCATCGTCGCGGGAGTAGGTTGCGAAAGCCAGGCGCGAATACGCCCGCGAACGCGCGGCGAACGCCAGCGCGAATTTCGGATCGAGCATAACCGCCGTATCGAGCTTCGATGCGGTTTCCATCAACGGCTGAATCGACTGCTGCTCCTGGCGTATGCCGGCGATTCCTTTCAGGTAGTAGTCGTACGCCTCGGAATTTTCCGTCGGCCGCGCGGCCAGGGCCTGCTTGTCCGACTCAATCAGGGTCAGGCCGAGCTGGCTGACAATCTGCGTGGCGATATCCTCCTGAACGGCGAATACCTCGATTAGCTTTCGCTCGTAATTGTCGGCCCAGACGTTGCGATCGTCCGAGACCCGGACCAGACGCGGCGTGATCCGCACCCGGGCCTGGCCGCCCTCTTTGGCCCAGCGAACGGAACCTTCGAGCACGTACGTCACTCCGAGTTCCTTCCCGATTTCAGAGAGCGGCTTGTCGGTGTGCTTGTACTGCATCGCGCTCGTGCGCGAGATGACCCCGAGACCATCGATACCCGCCAGGCGCGAGGTGATCTCCTCGGTCATGCCGTCGGCGAAATACTCGTCGTCGGGACTCCCCAGGTTTTCGAACGGCAGCACGACAATTACGGGCAGGCCGCGGTCAGTCGGCGCCGCCTGCTCCGGCGCACGCCCGAACAGGAACCACCCGGCCACCGCAAGCACCACCACGACACCAGCCGCTATCCCGACCAGCACGCCCGTCCGTGATCGGCGCTTCGGTTCCGGGCGTCGCACAACACTCTGCTGTGAGTCGTACATCAACCGCTTGAGATCGGCGATAACGTCCTCGGCCGTCTGATACCGCATCTCCCGGTCCTTTTCCAGGAGCTTCTCGACGACATGCTGCAGTCGCTCCGGGACGTCCGCCTTGTACCGCGTCAACGGTTCCGGCGTATCCTGCATGATCGCCCGGAGCGTGGCGCCCTCGTTGTCGCGGCGGAACGGTGTCCGTCCGGCGATCAGTTCATACAGCACGATGCCGAGCGAAAACAGATCCGAGCGCTGATCGATATCGCGCCCCGACACCTGCTCCGGCGACATGTACGATACCGTTCCGAGGGTTGAACCGGTCCGGGTCAGCGGGTCGTCGCCGGCAACCGCCGCCAGTCCGAAATCAAGCAGGCGGGCCCGGCCGCGGGAGTCGACGACAATATTCGAAGCCTTGATGTCGCGATGTACGATTCCGGCCCGGTGCGCCTCGCCGATCCCCTGACAGATCTGGATGGCGTATTCGACGACCGTCTCAATCGGCAGCGGCTCGTCGTGGGCGAAGTGATGTAGCGACTGTCCCTCGACATGCTCCATGACGAAGTACGGCCGTCCCTGATTCTCGCTGACATCGTGGATCGTGACGATATTGGGGTGATTGAGCTTGGCGACCGCCTGAGCTTCGCGAAGGAACCGCTGCTTGATTTCTTCAACCGAGGTGAGGTGGGCGGGGAGGAATTTGAGTGCCACCCGGCGCTTCAGCTTGGTGTCCTCGGCCAGGTAGACTTCGCCCATGCCCCCGGCGCCGATCTTATCGACAATCCGATAGTGGGCGATCATGGTCCCGACTGCGAGGACAGAGTGAGTCCGGGTTATGTCGTCCGAATTGTTTTCTTCGGTCATAGGTCCTGGTATTCCGTTGTTCCGGGTGTGGCGGCGTCTGCGGGCCGCGGTCGCTATACGAATATACGCAACATAGATTGATTTCGGCAATTATTTATCTGTCCGGTAATTGGGCGCCGCCGGCCGGAGCCAAACCCGGCGGTCGGCTGGTCATGCCAGGGGGAGGTTTTTGAGACCGGTGCCGTCAGTACAAACTTGACGGCGACTGCGCGCTGGCTATCATAAAGCACGGCATGTGTACGGCAAGCGGGTCGGGACCGGATTTTGGGTCCCGGACAAACTCATAAGACACGGAGATGCAATGAGACATTCCTACCTATTCAGCGGAATTCTTCTGGTGGCCATGGCGGCCCTGCTCCTCAGCGGAATCGTGGTGGCGGAGGCCGGAAAGGACCGGGGCAAGAAAGCGAGTATCGTGGTCGGCAAATTCAAGTCCGAAGCCAGTGATTGCAGCGGCGGTACCGCCGACGGCATCGCCGACCTGCTCGCGAAAGCCCTCGGCAGCACCGACACGTTCCAATTGCCCAGGAAGGCGAGCATCAAGTCGGGTGACCCCAAGGGGAATGACCTCGTTGTCCGGGGGTCAGTCACTGAATTCGAGACCGATGCCGGCGGCGAGGGCGGATTCGGCGGCCTGATGAAGAAGTCCCTGAACAAGGTCGGGGTCGACAGCAAAGAGGCGAAGCTCGAGCTGAAGATCAGACTGGTCGATGTCGCGACGGGGAACAAAGTTGTCGAACAGAAGATCCAGGCGGCTTCATCCGACTGGAAATCGGGCATGACCGGCGGGGCCTATGTCGATAGTGTCAAACTCGACGGCCTCCTCAGCAAATATGCCGGTGAGCCGATGGGCAAAGCGATTCAGACGGCTGTGGCAAAGACGATCGAGGCGATCAACAAGGGCGTGCCCGCGAAGTACTATCGCTCCGCCGATTCAACGCAGTCGAAATAAACCGTTTGGACCTTCGGACAGCGTGAGCAGCCGGTTACATAGGTTACACATCAGACCGGGAACATAGGTAACACTTTTTTTGATTGGTTGTCTCTGTTCTCTTGTTTGTTGTTTTTGTTTACCCTTGTCCGAGGCAGGTGAATGAGTCGCTGTGCGGCAGCGTCCAGCAGAGCCAGCCTGATCGGTCCAAAG
>CAYPYM010000393.1:0-1753 GCA_964414435.1 uncultured Ignavibacteriales bacterium
CGACATACGGATCGTTGGTCCGTCCGCCGGACATCGTCACCACCGCCTGCACGTGAGGCATGAATTCATAGCCGGCGCCGAGAATCATACCGAGACCCGGATCGGCCGATTCGCCCTCGACCCGCAGGTAATACAGGCCGAGACCGACTTCCGTGAAGAACGAGTGTCCGGTCGGGCCAAAGTAGTGGTACCACGCCGGGCCGGTGAAGCCCTGGGCCACCGAGACGCCGTTCTCCGAATAGCTGGCGACGTTACCTTCCCACATGATCATGTTCATGTTGTCCCAGGCATAGCCGAGGCTCAGGTCGGCGCCGATACCGATCTTCTCGGTGCTGAACGGCGTGTCCTGAATCGACCACTTCACGTAGGGGGCGAACCCCAGGCCGCCACCGGCCACGAAACCGGTGCGCGCACCGTCGAACGCCGACGACGTCACCGGAATCGCCAGCATCACGACGAACAGTAAACAAACGAGCTTCTTCATGGTCCCTCTCCTCTCGAATAATTCTCAGCGCCCTTGTGGCGCTTTCGGGATTGGTGAATGTCCGGTTGATTTGGGCTCAAAGCCTCTTATGCGTTTATCGGCCGGGACCGACGCGAGATGTAGTTATTTCTCTCGTGCCCAACGAAATCGGCCGGGCTTTTTCGACCCGCATGGGTAAGTCCCGCTGTCTGCAATAAATTTCCCGGCAGGGATAACCGGCCTAATAGCAGCCGCTTACGGGGAATTGTGGAAAAATGTTGTGCGAGCGGCTTGGCTTGCCCGATCATTTTGTTTATTATATACGCCTATGGCAGACAAGATGATATGGGCTCCCTGGCGAGCCGGGTTTGTCCTCGGCAAGAAGGAAGAGGGGTGCGTCTTCTGCAACCGGATCAACCAGAAGACCGATTCCGTCGCTAACCTCATCGTCCACCGCGGCGACCACCACGTCGTCATCCTCAACAAATTCCCTTACAATCCGGGCCACGCCATGGTCGTCCCGAAACGACACATCGCCTATCTCGAAGAACTCACCACCGCGGAATCGGCCGAATTCATGGAGCTGACCCGTACTACGGTCCGCCTCATGAAACTGGCGTACCAACCCCAGTCGCTCAATATCGGGATGAACCTCGGCCGCGAATCGGGCGCGGGCATCCCCGAACATCTCCACATGCACATTGTCCCGCGATGGCAGGGTGACACCAACTTCATGCCGGTGGTCGGCGAAACCAAGGTCATGTCGGTGCCGCTCGACTACGTGTACGACGCGCTCCGGAAGGAATTCGAGAAGCTATGAGCCCGCGCCGTCCGAAGATCCCCACCAAGTCGGAACTGGTGCAGCTACAGAAGCTGTACAAGACCGATGAAAAAATCGGCGAGCGGCTCGGCGGCGTTCCGGCCTATCTGGTGGCGTACTGGCGGCGCAAGAAAAATGTCCCGAAACATTCGGTGCCGAAATTCTCCGAGCAGGAGATCCGCAACCTGTGGGAGCGCTTCGGCGACGACGACCGTTGCGGGCTCGAACTCGGCATCTCCAAAGCCGCTTTCTACAACTGGCGGCGGCGATACAATATCCGCGAGAAGCCGGCCTTCCTCAAACTCGAACAGCTCGAACTCGCCCTCCCCGGTCTGAAACAGCGCAGCCACACGGTCAGCCTGTTCGGCAAACAGACCGTCTCGCAAAAAGTCCTCGCCCGCGCCGCGGGGAAGGAGAAGATCGAGGTTGGTGAGTTGATCATTGTCGAACCCGACGGCGTCGTGGTGCAC
>CAYPYM010000393.1:1763-3925 GCA_964414435.1 uncultured Ignavibacteriales bacterium
ACGAGGTCGGGGAAGTGATCCGGCGCTTCAAGGAGATTGGTGTCGAATACGTCTGGAATCCGTCGCGCATCTCGATCGTCCTGTCCCGTTGCGGCGACCACGGCAGTCCCACGACCGCGACCGATCATGCCGCGGCCCGCGAATTCGTCCGGCGACAGGGCGTCACCAACTTCTACGACGTTCACGAAGGCTCCTGCCATCAGCTCATCATCGAGAACGGCCACGTCGCGCCCGGGCAACTCGTGCTCGGCTGCAGCCGCTACGCCGGGTCGTACGGTGCGCTGTCGGCGTTCGCGACCGATATCGACACAACCGAGATGGCGACGGTCTGGGCGGGCGGGAAGACCTGGCTGAAAGTCCCGCCGACCGTCCGGGTCGATATCACCGGCCGGCGCACCCGGGGTGTGTACACCCGCGACGTCACCCTGTATATGCTCAAGCAGCTCGGGCCGCTTCGCGCCGAGTACAAGGCGATCGAATACTACGGCCCGGCCGTGTCACACATGAGCGTCTCCGAGCGCATCACGCTGTCCAACGCGTCGGTCGATCTCGGCGCCAAGGCGGCGATCTGCCCCTTCGAGGCGGTCACCCGCCGCTACCTCAACAGCCGCACCAGCGGCCACTACCAGCCGGTGATCGCCGACAAGGACGCCGTCTACGACGAAATGTTCCAGATCGGGATCGACAAGCTCGTGCCCCAGATCGCCGGTCCCAACTCGGCCGAAACCGTACGCGCCGTGCAGGAGATCGACGGCCTCTCGGTGCAGCAGGTGATTATCGGTTCCACCGCCAACGGCCGCTTCGATGATCTCCGGATCGTCAGTGAAATTCTCCGCGGCAAGCGCGTCCACGACGACTGCCGCCTGCTCGTCTATCCCAGCTCCCGCTCGGTCTATATCGAGGCCCTCAAGAAGGGACTCATCCGCATGCTGGTCGAGGCCGGGGCGGTCGTGATGGACCCGAGCGGCATGATGTTCTCCGACCGGCTTTCGGAAATGCTCGCGCCGGGGGAGCGATGTCTGGCCACGACCAACCGCTCGCTCTTCTCGAGTGTCGCCGACCACGGGGCGGAGCTGTATCTCTGTTCGCCCGCCACCGCGGCGGCGTCGGCGCTCAACGCCCGTATCACCGATCCGACACCGTACGTCCGGTAGATCAAGCTCCCTGTAGTTGAATGAAACCAGCCACTGCAAAGGTCGTATTCTGAGACAATGAACATCGTAGAACAAAAACTCCACGACACGATCAGCGGCGACATCCTCGATGTCGGCACCGGCTGCGGGCCGAATATCCGCGAGGTCGAACCGCTTCTAAAAGACTACCGCTGCATCATCGGGGTCGATACCCAGATGTCCCGCCTGATCGAGGCGACAACCGAGAAGTTCCCCGACCATCCGAAGATCCATTTCGCGGCGATGGACGCGTACCAACTCGCCCTGCCGGACAATTCGTTCGACACGGCGATGATTTCAAACTCGCTGCACCACCTCGAGCGTCCGGGCGAGGTGCTCCGCGAGATGGTGCGGGTGGTCCGTCCGGGCGGACATCTGCTCGTGTTCGAGATGTTCTCCGACGATCTTTCGGCCCTTCAGATGACCCATGTCATGCTGCACCACTGGTGGGCGGCGATCGACCGCCGCGCCGGGATCATCCACAACGAAACCTTCACTCGCGATGAGATCATCGGGCTCTGCACCGAGTCCGGCCTGCGTGATATCGAGACTTTCGAGCAGCCCGACACTCCCGGCGAACCGATCCCGGCGGAATGGGTCCCGCACCTGGAGGGATTGATCGACACCTACCCCGCCAAAATCCCCGACCATCCCGACCGCGAACGTCTGATTGCGGAGGGCGAATTGGTGCGCCAACGCCTGCACGATCCCGGCATCGCCTGGGCCACTCAGCTCTGTTTGTTCGCCCGCAAGTGAGGCGGGGCTAACCGAAGCGCCTGATTCGATCCAAAATGTGTCCAGCATCTGGACACTCGGCCGATTGCGAGGTTTGCGACCTGTCAGCAAATCATAAGCGGTACAATGAGTTATATGTTTCCGCAAAGCTCGCGGCCAGACACTGTCCGGAATCTGGACAGTCCATGCGGCAGCTCGGTTGAGGCAGCACTCCGCCCGTCGCGATTTTTCCAAACTAATTCACTCATTCCCAAT
>CAYPYM010000394.1:0-3909 GCA_964414435.1 uncultured Ignavibacteriales bacterium
CACTACACGCCAGAGAAAAACACCCTCCGGGTGTGCGTCGTAAGGTATTTCTTGGACTTTTTCGGCAACTAGTGCGTTAATTGAGTAAGAGGCCCTGGGACGCATTTCGTGTGAGACTACTGCCCGTCATGCTTCGACAACGCTCAGCATGACGCTCCACCGTCACCCTGAGCCTGTCGAAGGGTGACCGTAACAACGTGCACGACACACCCGAGGGTGCGTCACCCTGAGCTGTCTGGTGTCACCCTGGGCAGTCTGGTGTCACCCTGAGCTTTGTCGAAGGGTGACCATGACGACACGCGCAACACGCACGAAGGGTGCGTCCCGAACCGAGGAGACATCATGCTTACCCTAATCGTCGCCGCCTGGATG
The DNA here is from genome assembly GCA_964414435.1 of uncultured Ignavibacteriales bacterium. Taxonomy (GTDB): domain Bacteria; phylum Zixibacteria; class MSB-5A5; order GN15; family FEB-12; genus JAGNLV01. The sequence continues at coordinate 373 of CAYPYM010000394.1, forward strand.
GCGCTTCCGCTGTATCCGCTCAACCCGCCCGTGCAGGACACGCTCGGGACGATGAACCTTCATCTCGCCGCCGGCATCAACGGCCCCAACCATCTGGCCGGGCCCGGCCCGTACGCGTCGGTCAAGTGTGAACTCCTCCTCCATCACCCGCTCGTGCTCCGCGGGTCGCTCGATTACAATTACGCCCGCACCGGATCGTCGCTGTATCCCGACGGCCGCCTGCACTCGGCGACCCTCGCCGCCGAGTTGCTTGTCTACCGCGGCACCGACCAGGCGACCGGCTATCTCGGCGCCGGGGTGGTGTATTATCGGGGGTTTCTGGGGCTCGACCGTGATGCCGCCGATTCGATATATCTTTCCGATTCGATCACGGATATGGAACTGCTGGGGAAGCTCGGGTTGCGCATGATGGTGGGGTTGCGCTTGTCGCGCGACATTTCAATTGAGTTGGGCGTCACCGAGGTTCGCCCGACCCTGCGGACGACCACGCAACTCGAGAACGGCCGCTACAGCGAGTTGAACGAGCGCATCCGCCTCCACGATGTCCGCCTGACCGTCGGGTATATCCTGCCGCTGAAACCGTAAGTCTAGCCCCTCGTACTCATGCCCCGTTGCAGTTACCTGCCGATCGCGGATCTTCCCGTAATGTCTCACTTTCCTTATGTGGCTTCCCGACTTGCATTGAGGCGACTCCGGAGTACGGCCAGATCCGAAACGTAGGTGAAGTCACCCGATCCGCTCGACGAAACATAGGCGGTTGCCGCCCTGCCTCCCACCATGATCTCGAGTCTGTTCGGAAGCAGGTGTCGCAGACGCGACAATTCGGCCGGCATCCGGGGGTCGTCAGCGGGATACACCACGCTCAGGGCGACCGCTTTCGCCCCGGTCCTCCGGGCCGCCCCGGCAATTTCGTCGGCCGGGAGATTCGCGCCGACATACAACGGCCGCCAGCCTTCCAGAGCCGCCACCAGACCGGCCGCCAGTGCACCGGCCTCATGCATCTGGCCGATCGGAGTGGCCACGACCAGCACCGGCGCGTAGGGTGCGAAGCGGAAATTCTCGAGTACTGACCCGACATGGTGCGTGACCACCGCGGTCGCCATGTGCTCCTGGGCGACACGGACCTCCCCCTCCTTCCAGAGCACCCCGATCCGCTCCATCAACGGCATGATCACCTGCTCGAGCGAACGGGCCTGACCGAGATCGACATCGGCCTGCAAAAGCGCCTCCCCCAGAGACTCCGGATCGAAATTCGAGATCGCCGTGAGTGCCCGTGCAATATAGTCAGGGGCACCGACAGCGGCCGAGTCGGCGCTTTGACCCTCTGGCGGCGCACCGCCGACAAGACGCTCCAGCTTATCGGTCGGAAATCCGGCGATATCGCCGATGCGGTGTCCGGCGCGGACGGCCTTGCTCAGGAGCGACAGCCTGACGGCATCCTCTTCCGAATACAGCCTCCGGTTGGAGTCGGTGCGCACCGGCCTGACCGCTCCGTAGCGGCGCTCCCAGACCCTGATGAGATGCTGGCTCAGACCGGTCCGGCGGGACACCGCCCCGATTCCCAGCTCCGGCTCCGGTTTCCTTTTTGTCTTCACGGTCTGCCTTTCCTTCCCTGGCAATTTATAGACATATAATAGTCAATGTTCTAATATAGACAACATAATAATAGTGTCTTTGGTTCCAATTAGCCGCATACACCACTTATCGTCATCACTTAAGCATATCATTATCAACTGATTATACGATTCTTACCGCTTTTTTGACGCTGACGGAACTTCCGGACAGGCCACGCCGTTATATTAGTCAAAACATAGACAAATGCTATACAGCAAATCAAACCATGTCCACGCTAAGGACAGAGAGGAGAACCGGAAATGAAATCTATCGACCTGATCGCCACCGTGCTGCTGATCGTCGGCGGCCTCAACTGGGGCCTTGTGGGCCTCTTCCACTTCGACCTGGTCGCCACCCTGCTGGGCGACGCCACCCTGCTCAGCCGCCTCATTTACGTGGTCGTCGGCCTGTGCGCCCTCTACCGGGTGCTTCGGTGGAAATCAATGCAGGGCCAGCTGGCCCACGGGCATGCGTGATCGCGGCCCGTCACCAATCGAAAACAAACAGACTCGTCAATACGGAAAAAGGAGAAACAAGATGTTCACACGCAAACTCAAGATGATGACCGCCGGCCTGGCGCTGGCCGCCCTCACGATCGCAGGATGCAGCGACGACGAAAAGAACCCCATGGCCAACGACAACGCCCAGCCGACCATGGACATCGTTGAAACCGCCGCGGCCGCCGGCAACTTCAACACCCTGCTGGCCGCCGCCCAGGCCGCGGATCTGGTCGATGCGCTCAAGGGCGCCGGACCGATCACCGTCTTCGCCCCCACCGATGAGGCCTTTGCCGCCCTGCCCGAGGGCACCCTCGAGGCGCTGCTGAACGACACCGACGCCCTGACCGCCATCCTGACCTACCACGTCGTTCCCGGTGAAGTGACCTCCGACCAGGTCGTGAAGCTGTCCAGCGCCGCCACCCTCAACGGTGAAAGCGTCGCGATCAGTGTGACCGGCGACGGCAAGGTGATGATCAACGATGCCACCGTTACCGTCACCGACATCAAGGCCACCAACGGTGTGATTCACGTGATCGACGCTGTCCTGATCCCGGGAGCGTCCGCGTCCGCACGCGATAACCTGACCGAGGCGAGTGCCTGGTTCGGCCGCGGCTGGTTAGCCAATGCCGTTCGGAGCGGTGACCTGAACTGGTTCACCAGGTACCTGTCGTTGAACACCGTCTCGCGGCTCGCCGGTCTCTCGACCCTTTCCACCGCGGTGAGAGCGGCCGACCTGCAGCGTACCCTCACCACCCAGGGTCCGTTCACCGTGTTCGGCCCGACCAACGAGGCGTTTGCCGCCCTTCCGGCCGGCACCGTTGAGGCTCTCCTGAACGATCCAGCGACGCTGAGCAACATCCTGCTGTACCACGTCGCCGCCCGGGAGGTGAAAGCCGCCCAGGTCGTCACGCTCTCGAACGTAACGATGGCAAACGGCGGAGCGGTGGATATCATGGTGGACAACGGCACGGTGATGGTCAACGACGCAAAGGTCCTGTACGTTGACATCGCCGCCCGCAACGGCGTGCTCCATATCATCGACGGCGTCCTGCTTCCCTGAATTCCCCGATACGGTCCCATGTAGCCGAAGCGAGTCAAGGCCCCGGTGGTCTTGACTCGCTGCCTTTTGGCCCTGCTGTCATAAATCCAAAACGCGGCCGGTGGCGACATCGGCCGTGTCTTTGTGTCCGTCATCCCCGCGCGGGCCGGAGTAAAGCCGCGTTGCGAGGCACCCGAAAGGTGTCATTCCCGCGAACGCGGGAATCCAGCGGCTCTGTTGCTCCTCGCAGGAATCCAACGACAAGCCGTGGGCTGCCCGCCGCTCCTCAATCTAGTGGTGATGCCTCGTGTTCTGCTCGATGGCTAGTGCCAGAGACAGCAGTTCCCCGAATGCAAGGTAGAAGACAATGGAAAAAACACCTGC
>CAYPYM010000395.1:0-1653 GCA_964414435.1 uncultured Ignavibacteriales bacterium
ATCAGGCCGAGGGCGTCGGTGATCTGCGGGAAGATCAGTTGCAGAATCCATATCCCGCCGTTGAGGATAAGCATCCACTTGATAAACGGCGACAGGGCGCCGGGCCCGAAACTGAACCCGCCGGCCGGCTGTCTGTATTGCTGGCTGTATCTCATTATTGATATGTTATCGGCCGCCGGGCGGCCGGTGATTACCTCGGTGACTCTCGCTCCGAGCCGCCCCGGTCGGATGGATCGGGCAGTTCGGACAGGGATCTGGATTTGGCGGGGACATCTTCCTCCGGAAGGTCACAGCGGCCGGGCAGTCAGCCACCGCCGCCGTACTTGGGCATCACCCGGGTGACGAGGACAAACCAGATGACGCCGAAGGCTGCCAAAAACAGGATGTCGTACCAACTCATGGAAAAACCGCTTTCTTCCGGTGAAAATCAAGCGCCAAATGCAGTCGGGGCGCTCCTTCCCCTTTCTGTATAATTAAATCGGCGCCGCCGGACAAAAGTTCCACCCGGCCGGCGGCGGACAAAAAAACGCCGGGGCGATTTTCTTCGCCTCCGGCGCTTAATGTCGTTCATGGAAACGGATCAGGCAAGCGCCTTCTCCAGCCGCTGCGTAAGCTGCGACTTCGGAACCGCGCCGACCACCCGGTCGACCTCTTCGCCGCCCTTGAAGAAGACGAGCGACGGGATCGACATGATGCCGTATCTTCGAGCCACCTCGGCGTTGGAGTCAACGTCGATCTTGGCGATCTTGACCCGGTCGGCATATTCCGCCGCCACCTCTTCGAGGATCGGCGCAATCATCTTGCACGGCCCGCACCAAGTCGCCCAAAAGTCCACGATCACCGGCGTATCCGACTGCATTACTTCTTTCTCGAACGAATCATCGGTAACCGTAATTGGCTTGCTCATTGTTGTAGTCCTCCGTATCAATCGAAAATCGAGTTGTATTTCATTTCCTGTGTAACACCGATGCGGTTCCTCGGTTCCAAAATGGAGCGGATCGGCGATTGTCCAACATAGGGTCGGAGGACACCGGTCGTAAAGCCTTAAATCGTCCGAGCGGGCGTTTTGCGAGAGTGGGAACGCTACGCCTTGAACGTCTCCCGGGGGCCGGCACCACTTCGGGCGAACGCCCGGACCTGATCGGCAAACGCCTCGAGCCTTGTCTCTTCACCCGAATCCCGCAGTCCCTCGTAGCTGATATTGAGCCACGGCACCCGGCCGAGATCGTCGGCCACCTGGCGCGAGAGCGAGGACACGATGGTGCCCGGCATGCAGTTAAACGGCATGGCGTTGACTATGCCCGACGCCCCGTGCTGCACCATCTCCATCGCCTTGCCGATCGAAAGAATCGCCTCTCCCCTGAAATCGATCGAGAGGTAGGTCGAAGCGAGTTTCATTACCTTGTCGACCCGGAGGTCATGCTGGATCGGAAACTCGGAATCAAACGCGTCAAAGATCTTATGTTCGTGGTACTCTTGCACTTTGATTTGCACGTTGCTGCGGAAGAGACCCTTGAAATCGCGGCTGAGCCAGGAATCGCGGCGGAAAGTGTACGATGTATATAGCGGCCACTCGGTGAATGTGGCGAGTCGGACTTCGGTCCCGAGCTTCTCGAGTTTCGATATTAAGTAGTTGTTGGAGAAACGATTATT
>CAYPYM010000395.1:1663-3897 GCA_964414435.1 uncultured Ignavibacteriales bacterium
TCGTTCATCACCGCCTGATCCATCCGGCGCAGATAGTGGTAGTACAGCTTCTCCGCCTCGCCCGGATTTTTCTCATACGGCCGCACCCGCAGCAGCGCCTTGGTCAGGCAGTCGACAAACACCATCGCGGTCCAGGCGGTCTTGCGGAAGTCGGTGCCGTCGAGGCCGAAGCCCTTTTCATAGCCGTCGTTCGAGTTGGGCGAATAAATCGGGACATCGGCGAAACCGAGATCATCGAGAATCATCCGGTGGAACGGCGAATACAAACCGAATCGGCAGGGGCCGTCGGCGCCCGGCATAAAGAAGACCGCCCGTGACCGGTCGAAATCTTTCGAACGCACCTTCTTGATGAGGTCGCCGGTGGTGATCACGCAGGGGAAGCACTCCTTCCCCGAGGTAAACTTCTTGCCGAATTCGAGCGTCAGATCATCCGGTTCATCAAGCACCTCGGCGGTGAGACCGTAGCGGCTGAAAGCCGCTTTGAGGGCGTACGCGTGGTCACACATATTGGGGATGTAGATGGTCTTTTCGAACGGCCGGAATTCATCACGGGCGATACTGAAGCTGCTTACCGGCGGGAGGAACTTGTAAAACCGCAGCGAATCGGCAAACGCCTCACACCGGGTGATCATGCCGGCGTCGGCCGAGTGTTCGTCAAGCTCGAGCTGGAGATACGGTTTGCCGGCCATCTGCTTGCGGAAGAAGTGGGTGATGAACGAATCGGGACCGCAGCCGAACGACGTGATATACACCGCAAACAGGTTCGGGTGTTTGCGGATGTAATCGGCCGAAGTCAGGATGCGGCGGCCGTAGCGCCAGTACATGTAAGGGAATTCGGTATCGGTATCGGCCAGCGGAAGGAAGTCGATCGGGATCGCCTTGAGACCGAGGGCGCGAATCTTCTCGGGCAGTTCCAGCGACAGGCGGCGGTCGTAACCGTTGTAGGGGCGGCTGACAATCACCAGCGCTTTATCGTCGTCGCCGATCTCGCCCAGAATCTCGCTTCCCTTCTGACGCAGCGCCTTGCGATAGGCGGTGTACGCCTTCAGGCCGGCATCGATGGCACGGTTGAACAACCGATCGGACAGGCCGAACTCCGCCGTCAGCACGCGAAGTTTCTGCTTCAGGCCGGTGACATTGTCGCTCAGCGAGATCGGCGGACTGACCAGTTTCGCCCCGGCAGCGGCGAAATCGAAACGGGATTGAATCTGCGAACCGACACTCTGGACATAGGGGCAGATATAGGTGCCGGGATCGTCCTCGTCTTCGTTTTCCGCGACGCGGATCAGCGACGGCAGGAAGACGTAGTCGACTCCCTTGCGCAGCAGCGCCTGCACGTGTCCGTAGACCAGTTTGATCGGGAAACAGGTTTCGGCAGTGAACAGTTCGAGCGCCTCGGAGGCGATGGCCGAAGTCGATTCGCCCGAGCGGACCACTTTGTAGTCGAGCGACTCGAAAAACGCTTTCCAGAAGGGGTAGTACTCGAAGAAATGCAGGACCATCGGTATGCCCACTCTCCCCCGCCATTTCTTCGGCGTGCGGGTCGGGAGATACCGGCGGTAGAGCAGTTTCTGGCGCTGATTGACATAGTCGGGCGGAAGGCTGTCGGTCTCGTGCTGTTTGACGTCGTACTTCTCGCAGCGCGCGCCGTAGTACAGCGGCTCCTCGCCTTCAATCGCCACCACATGGATCTCGCACTGGTTGGAGCAGTCCTCGCAGGCGAATGTGTCGATATCGTAGCGGCGGCGATGGAGGTCGAATCCTTTGAAGGCGGTCCTGAAGCCGGGCTCTTCGAGCCGCTCGGCGGCAAGAATGGCCGCGCCGATCGCCCCGGTGACATCGTGGTGCGGCGGCACGGTGACCTGTTTGCCGGTGAGACTCTCGAAAGCGGCCACCACGGCTTTATTCCAGGCGACTCCGCCCTGGAAAAAGATGCGGTCGCCGACACGTCGGTCGCCGACCACCTTGGTCAGGTAGTTCGCCGCGATGGAATAGGACAGCCCGGCGAGCAAATCGTCCTTGGACGCACCGGAGCGCTGGTGAGCGACGAGGTCGGACTCCATGAAGACCGTACACCGTTCGCCGCAGCCGACCGGACAGCGAGCGCAGAGGGCTCGCTCGCCGAATTCCTTTTCGATGTTGATTTCGAGCTTCTCGGCCTGCTCCTCGATGAACGAACCGGTGCCGGCGGCGCACACCTTGTTCATTTCGAAGTCGACCACCGCACGGTCGTC
>CAYPYM010000396.1:0-3882 GCA_964414435.1 uncultured Ignavibacteriales bacterium
AGGTGGCGTCGGCGGCTACCTCGTTACCGTCGGGACCAAACACGCGGATATGCCTGGCGTCGCCCATCTTCAACGGCACGACTCCTTCGACAATGTCCTCGCGGGGGATCGAAAGCGCATTGTACACAACCAGCGGCGTTCCATGCGCGCGGGTGTCGAGCGCCGCCGAAGCACCCTCGACCGCACTGGTCAGCGCCGCGGCGAATCGATTCTGGCAGAGCAGCTCGTCGTTCCACGAAAATTCGTACGCTTCGGGGATACTCGTTCCGGTGAGATCGTCGTGGAACTGGTGCCACAGGAAGCGAATCCAGGCATCGCGGAGATACTCGCGCGGATAGGTCCGCCGACCCAACACCGTCGCCATCACCGAGGCCCGCTCGGCGGCGTCGGCGAGCAGCTCGTTTTTGCGGTTCCAACGCTTCATGGCGGCTTCCGAGGTGTAACAGCCGACCCCGTGACGGGTCATGACCAGTTCGCCGTCGTAGTGCGGCAGTTTCGGCCGCACCGAATCGGGCACGAGATCGTTGATGTCGTCCGCGCCAATGCTCTTCACTTCAAGCGGGCCGTCACTGTGAATCGATTTGTCCAGCATGGCGACCGAGGCCGAGTCGGGCGAACCGCCCGTGTCGCCGGTGCCGAAATAATGGTAGGCGGCGTAGAAGCCGGACTTCTCGCCGGTACGGTCGGCGGCTTTGAGCCAGGTCGTGTCGCGGCTGAGATCGTCTTCGATCCCCGCCGAATACGAGCCGGGGTTGATCCCGCACAGGAGCGTCGAACCGTCGACTCCCTGCCAGAGACCGATATCGAACGGCGTTCCGACCCAGCAACCCCAGGCCAGCTTCTGGGTGGAGAAGCTCGTCAGACCACAGTGGTGCGCGATTGATGGCAGCGCGTAACCGAAACCGAAGCAGTCGGGGAGATAGACGTCGCGGCTGGTCTTGCCGAATTCGCGCTTGAAGTAGCCGTTGCCGTAGAGGGTCTGCCGCACGAGCGACTCGAACGACGGCATGTTGACGTCGACCGCGTCAACCCAGCTTCCCGTGACGCGCCACTGCCCCGACTTCACGAACGGCCGCACTTGCTCAAATTCGTCGGGGAAATACTCCTGCATCATCATGTAGTGAAAGGCTCCCTCGAAACTGAAGACATAGTCGGGGTAGATGCGCATGAGCGCCATGTTTTTGCGGAACGTGTCGGGAATGAACTCACCGATCGTCTGCTGAATGGTCCAGCGCCACTGGGTGTCGAGATGGGCGGTGCCGACCACCCAGAGCTGCGGGCGGAGCGAATCGCCCGGCACACCCGATGATTGGCCCCAGGATGTCGACGGTGAGACGGCAACAGTTGCGATGCACATTGCGAGTACGAGGGATTTGACGTTCATGACGGTTCTCCGTTATCTGTCACGGGGGCCGGGGGGCCCTCTGTCTTTTTGTCACTCCTGCGGCGCAGCCACCGGAGGCGGAAGCGCTGCTGTTTGAGACGGTCGACGAGCACCGCCCCGAGTATCACCAGGCCGAGCACGACCTTCTGGGTATAGGTTTCGACATTGACGAGATTCATGCCGTTCTGGATAACGGCGATGATAAACGCGCCGATCAATGTGCCGAGGATGCGTCCCTCGCCCCCCATGAGCGAGGTCCCCCCGACGACGACCGCCGCGATGACGTACAGTTCGTAGGTCAGGCCGTAGGTCGGCGCGCCGCTCTTGAGCTGCGAGGCCATCACGACCCCGCCCAGGCCGGCCAGCACACCGCAGATGACGTAGACCGAAAAGAGTATCCACTTCACCCGGATACCGGCCAGCCGGGCCGCCTCGGGATTGCCGCCGACCGCATAGATGTATCGGCCGTAGGTAGTACGGGTCATGACGACGTGCGCAAGACCATAAAGTACGAGCATGAGGATCACGGCGTAGGGAATGTGCAGCATCGGATCGACCCCGCGGCCGAGCCAGACGAAATTGCCCGGCAGCTTATAGATCGGTTTGCCGTGCGAGACGATATAGGCCAGCCCGGCCGCCACCTGCATCATGGCGAGCGTGGCGATGAACGGCGGTATGCGAAAGCCGGTAACCATCACGCCGCTGAAGGCACCCACCGCACCACAGAGAGCGATCCCGCCGAGCGCACCGAGGATCATCGTCATCGACGATGCTTGCTCGCCTCCTCCCTGCCCGATCAGCCACGCCGCCGCGACCGCCGACAGCGCGATCAGACTGCCGACCGAGAGGTCGATCCCGGCCGTGATAATAACCATCGTCATGCCGATCGCGATAATCGCGATAACCGAAATTTGGTTGGCGACATTGCGGATATTGTCGGCCAGGAGAAAGGTCGGCCACTTGTGCGCGACCGGCGAGAGAATCGCCGCGCTCCTGAACGGCGCGAACTGCCCGCGAATCAGATCGACCGTCCCCGAGAAGCCGTGGGTGGTCGCGATGTGAGCAGAGGTCTGCCCAGTTGAATCGAGCGACGCGAGCGCAGCGCGGATATCCGACGGCGTCCCGTAAATCGAGAGCGGGACGGTGTACCCCGCCGCGGTGAGTTGATCGGTCAGCGTCCGCACGAACGCGCTGTCATCGGCGTTGTCGCGCCCGACAACGATCACCGCCCCCCCGCTCGGGACTGATTGTTGAATCTGTTCAAACAGCTCGTGGGCAGCCGTCGCGCCGGTCGGATACTGCTCGGATATTGTCAGCACCGAAAAGAGGATGCACAGCGCCGCCAGCACCAGCGCCATGCCGTAGTCGGACAGCAGCTGTCGTATCCGGGCGGAACGTGCGGCGGCTTTTGTGTTACGTGAGCTTTCCAACGGTCCTTCTTCTTCCGGCGGCTATACCGCCATCGCCATCAGTGCTTCCTGCGAACTGTGCGCCACGTCGGTCACCTCACCGGCGATCCGTCCCCGGCGCATCACGAGAATCCGATCGCAGATGCCGAGCAGCTCGGGCAGTTCCGACGACACCACGACCACACTTTTCCCTCGCGCCGCCAGTTCGCCGATCAGCAGATACATATCGTACTTCGCGCCGACGTCGATCCCCCGCGTCGGTTCATCGAATATGATCACCTCGGAATCGGTTTCGAGCCACCGCGCGACCAGCAGCTTCTGCTGATTGCCGCCGGAGAGTTCCTCGGCGCGCTGGTCTTGGTGAGCGAGGCGGATATTCAGTTCCGATGTGCGTCCAACAAAGCGCTCATCCTCCCGGCGTCGGTCGATCCAACTCAGGCGCGACCACGAATCCAGATTGGGCAGGGCAAAGTTGTCACGGGCCGAGGCTCCGAGAATCAGTCCCTGCCGCCGACGGTCCTCGGTGAGCAGAGAGATGCCGGCTTTGATGGCATCGCCCGGCGAGGTGATTTTCATCGTCTGCCCGTTGAGACGAATCTCGCCGGCCGATTTCGGATCGGCGCCGAATATAAGCCGTACTACCTCGGTGCGACCGGCGCCCATCAGGCCGGCCAGCCCAAGCACCTCTCCGTGACGAACCAAGAACGAAACATCCTGTACGATACCGCCGCTGAGGTGACGGACCTCGAAATGCTTCTCACCTATCGACGCCTTCAGTTTGGGGTACTCCTGATCGAGCGGGCGACCGACCATCTGCTCGATCAGGTCACTCCGCGTGAACTGGTCGGTATCGCGAGTCGTGATCGTCGCGCCGTCGCGCATGACCGTGATCCGCCCGGCGATCGAGAGAACTTCGTCGAGACGGTGACTGATAAAGATGATCCCCAGGCCCTCGGCGGCCAGCTCGCGCAGGACATCAAACAAATGCGCCACCTCCTGTGGGGCGAGCGCCGCGGTCGGTTCATCCATGACGAGGATATTCGCCTCGCGGGCGAGCGCCCGGGCGATTTCGACAATCTGCTGATGCGC
>CAYPYM010000397.1:0-3880 GCA_964414435.1 uncultured Ignavibacteriales bacterium
AGGTTCGAGATCAGTTCTGCCGTGTAGCCGCTCGCGGTGAAGGCAAACACAAGCCGCGCGACCCCGGCGTTCTGCGCGTACCGGACCGCATCGGCGATCGCCTGCGGCACCGGGTTGGTTTCGCTCTTCGAAAGTAACGGCGGCTCCACCGCCGGCAGCGCCTGCTCGGTAGCGTCGATAACGCGCCGCATCATCCGCACCGTATCGAGAGGATATTTCCCGGTCGCGGTTTCCGCCGACAACATGACAGCGTCGACATAATCGTACACCGCCGAGGCGACATCGTTGACCTCGGCCCTCGTCGGCCGACGGTTGAAGCGCATCGACTCGAGCATCTGGGTCGCGACAATCACCGGCTTGCGGTGCCGGTTGGCGAGGCGGATGATCTCCCGCTGCAACGTGGGAAGGTCCTCTGGCGGAAGCTCCACACCGAGATCCCCGCGCGCCACCATGACCCCGTCGGCAACATCGATAATATCCTCGATCCGGTCGATCGCCTCCTTCTTCTCCAGCTTGGCGATCACCCGGCAGCTCCCGCCGGCCTGATCGATGAGGCGCTTGGCCTGGTCGATATCGGTCGGCGTGCGCACGAACGACAGCGCGATGTAGTCGGCCTCGCACTCCACCGCGGTCTTTATGTCATCGCGGTCCTTGTCGGTGATTGTCGGTATCTTCAAAGGCACACCGGGCAGATTGATTCCCTTCCCGCCGGTCAGCGTACCGGAGCTGAGCGACTTGAGTGTGACCTGTTTGCCGTCGGCCGATGTGACTTCCAGCTCGAACTGGCCGTCATCCATGAAAACGCGATGCCCCTTCTCCAGCGATTCGATTACGGCAGGGTGGTTCACCGCTACGAGGCGCTTCGACGGATCGGAACTGCCGGTGGTGAGCGTGAGGGTAGTCCCTTCTTCGAGATCGATCTCGCCGTCGAATCGTTCCACCCGCAGTTTTGGGCCGCTGATATCGAACAGGAGCCCGATCGGAAAGGCGGCGTCGGCCACGCCCGTGCGGACCGTCTCGGCCGCGCGCACGAAATCCTCTCGGCTGCCGTGAGAGCAGTTGATCCGAAATAAGTTGACCCCGCTTTCGACCATGCGGCGAAGGAGATCGGGATCGGCGATCGAAGGACCGTACGTGGCGAGTATCTTCGTGTTTTTCACGGCAGATAGCTAGCGAATGGCCCGTTGCAAATCAACTAAAAAGCCCTCACGGGTACCGGGCCGAATCTCGGCGAGTGATGTTAATACTTTACTGTATAATGCGTTATGGGGCCCTCCGCGGTTCCGTGAGAGAATTTTCGGACCGATCATTGCTCTCCGGCCGGAAATTGCTTATATTAACCCCGTCAGGGGTGCCCGGTGAAGGACCTCCCGGGATACTATAGGGAAATAACCTTACGCAATGGATTGATATGGTGAGTAAGAAAGTCATAATTGCCGCAAATAACATGATTTTCACTTCCAAGATTATGACCGTGCTGGATAATCTGGAAGCAGAAGGCATCAAAGCCATTCGATCTGACGAAATTTTCAGCAAAGCCCACGACCTCCAGCCCGACCTGATCATCATAGATCTCAACCTCAACGGTATCGAGGCCCCGGCCCTGATCAACAAGCTTCGCTCGTACGGCGCCACCCGGGAGATTCCGATCGTGTGCTATTCGCCGCATGTGCTGAAGGATCAGATGAAGGCCGCCAAATCGGCCGGCGCCACCGAGGTATTCCCGAACTCGAAGATGACATCCCGCATGGGCAAGATTCTGGGGAAGTACATCCAGAACTGACCCGGCGCGATTGTCTGAACCGACAGAGTCCACCAACTCGATTGAATCGCACCGCATCGAGCGAGGGGTCGTTATGCGCATGCTCGAATTTCATATCGAGGTCGAGGATCTCGACTCGGCGCTCGAATTCTACACCAATCTCCTCCCCTGCAAGAAAGTCACCCGCTGGGGCGACGGTAGCGCGGCCGCCCTTGTACTCGCCGACGGTTCCGCGTTCGGGCTCTGGATAAAGGGCAAGCGCGGCCTGTTCGACGGCCGCGGCGGGGAGCATTTGCATTTCGCTTTCCAGATCGATCCTTCCGAATACGATCTCTACAAACAGAAGCTGCTCGATCTCGGGCACTCCCCCGAGGAGCATGTCTGGCCGAGCGGGCAGCGGTCGCTGTATTTCTTCGATGACGACGGTCACCAGGGGGAGTTCATGACCTGCGACTGGTTCGGCCTGTCGGATAAGACCAACCGCGCCGAATAACGTCATCCCTCTCGCTTCACACGTCTTGTCAGCACCCAGACTTCATCGTTGGGATTGTGCTTGCTGTTCACCGCGTGCAGGAGCTTGTCCACCAGCGACGGTTCGATATGATAGAGTGGCGCGAGCGGCCCGGTGAACTGCTGCAAGGAATCGAGATAGTTCGGCAGGAGCAGCTCGTCGTTGGGATAGACGATGTAGTAATCGATCGAGTCGACGAGCGTTGAGTCAGCGCGGAGTATATCGAGATCGCTCCACTTGTTGATATATCGCCGCTCGAGACCGTCGAAGCCGGCATAATCGAACGGGAAAATGCGGACCCGCTCGGGAGTCATGAACAGCACCGACGGATGTCGCTTGAGGCGTTCGATCCGCACCAGCGGTTCCACCACGCCCTTGTGGGCGTAGTCGATCGTAAACGGCACGAGCAGGATCAGGTTGACCGACACCGTGAACGCGGCGAGGGCGTAGAAGCTTCGCTTGTAGCGGAACAGGAACCCTCTGATCTCATGCTGCCACCAGATCACGAGCACGATCAGCACCATCACGGCGCCGACAATCGGCAGCATGTATCGCTCCTGGCGGGCGGACACGAGCGAATGGATCAGGATGAACGACAGTGACGACAGCAGCAGCTTGTGTTCGATCCAGAACCGTTTGAACGCCGCCAGCACGAACAGCACGATCGACAGCGGCGGGATGAAAAACGCCACGAGCACCGCCGGATAGATGAAGATCGAGGTCTTGTACGGCGGGGTCTCCGTGAATCCCTGATGCAGGTGATGCACGGTGCTGGCGAGGAAGCCGCCGAGCATGCCGAGGTCGACGAATCCGGCGATAACGACCATCGCAAGGAAAGTCACGCTGTAGATGATCGCCTCGCGCAGGCGGCGGTGCTGCCAGAGGAGGATCAGCGGGATCGCGACGATCGCGGTCACGATCTGGAAGCGGACCATCCAGGCGATCCCGGAGAGGATGCCGGCGATGATCAGGTAGCGGTGACGCGGCTGCTCGCGCATGTAGCGATAGCAGTAGTAGATTGCGAAGGTCCAGAAGTAGCCGCCGACCATCTCGATCAGGGTGCGCACGGCCAGGAACGGCATCGCGAAATGGGCCGCCGCGATCAGGCCGCCGAGGAAGGCCCAGCGGTTCGAGCCGGTGACCATCCGGGCGATGCGGTAAACGGCGTAGACCGGGAGGAGCGAGATGAGAGCGTGGATCGCGCGGACGCCGAACATCATGGTGGCGAGGTTGTCGATCCCGGCCGCGTGGTACAGCCACATGATCCCGTACAGAAAGACGGTGTAGAGCGGGAAGCGGGCGATGTCGCCGGGGGTATGGGCGCCCCAGGTGAGGAGGCCGTTGGGAGCGAACATGCCGTGGCGGAGCCAGTCGTAGGCGACGCTGACCGTCTCGTAGTAGTCGTCGGAGAACATGTAGCCCTTCGCGAACACGACCGAGATCGCGCGGAGGATGACGGCGATCGTGAGGACGGTCGCGAGGGGGTATTGTTCGATGAGTCGTTTCACCGGGCCGGGTTCCCTACGGTTTGGTGCGCGTTTTGGTCAATTTTGTATCCGGCGCAAGATAGCCGGAGGCCGGAGCGGTGGCAAGTTTGTGTTGCCCAG
>CAYPYM010000398.1:0-3877 GCA_964414435.1 uncultured Ignavibacteriales bacterium
CGACCGGTTTCACACGCGCGATTCGGACAGATCGCCCCGGCTTGCTACGACAGCGCGTCCGGCAGTATCTACACCGCCGTGAACCGTCCCGGGCAGGTTGCTCACATTGCCCGACTGGATCTCTCGACCGGGTCGGTATCGGAGTTGACCGAAATCCGTCGACCCGCGCCCTACTCGGTTACGTCCCTCGCGTATGATCAGAACACCGGCAGGTTGTTCTACACCGACGACAACGACCAGTGGCGCGACCTGATGATGCTCGATACGCATAGCGGCACTCGTCGCACGCTCATGAAACGTGCCCGGATCGGAGATCTTGCCTTCAACCATTCCGATCAAAGCCTTTGGGGCGTCCGCCACGCAAGCGGAACCTGCCAACTCGTGCGTATCGCGCCGCCGTACCGGGAAGTGGAACTCGTTCTGGCGCTCCCCTATGGACGAAACCTCCACGGTGTCGCCGTCTCGCCCGACGGCCTCTTTATCTCGGGCGGCCTGACCGATATCGACGGCTCCCAGCAATTGATCCTGATGGAGACCGACTCCCTGCTCCGTCACGACAACCGGTACCGCAAGGTGTTCGACTTCGGCAACAGCATCCCGGTCGGTTTCACCTGGACCGCCGACAGCCGGTACCTGATCGGCAGTTCCTACTACACCGGTGTCTCCAACCTTTTCCGCTACGATGTCGGCAGCGACATCATGGTTGCCGGCAGCAACTGCGAAACCGGCCTGTTCTACCCGATTCCGATCGGCGCCGATTCCGTTATCGCGTTCGAGTACACCACCGAAGGCTTCCGGCCGGTGGAGCTCCCTTTTCGTCCGGTCGACGCTGTCGCTTCCATCACGATGCTCGGCCAGCGGGTTGTCGACGAACAACCGGTGGTTCGACAGTGGATGGCGGGATCGCCGCTCGATCTTGACACCGACTCGATCGTCACCGCCGAGCGACCGTACTCGGCTCTCCGCCACATTCAACCCTCGGGGCTCTATCCGGTCGTGCAGGGCTATCGTACGTGGCCCGCCTATGGCGCCCGGGGGGAACTGCGTGATCCGCTCGGACTGAACACGTTCGACGCGACAGTGTCATACACGCCGAATCGAAATGTCGCCGACGACGAACGCTGGCATGTCGATCTCGGCTACAGCCGTCTCTACTGGCGCCTCCGGTTTCGCGCCAACGGCGCCGACTTCTACGATCTCTTCGGCCCCACCCGGACCAGCCGCAAGGGATATGCGCTGAACCTGACCCACGACGGTCACCTCATGCACGACTATCCCCGCGAACTGCACTACGTCGTTGGTGCCGGCGGCTACTGGGGACTGGAGCGTCTTCCGGAGTATCAGAACATTACCGTATCCTACGACCGCTTTGCCTCGTTCAACGGCGGCCTCAGGTACGCCGATTACCGGGCGTCGATGGGGGCGGTCGATGCCGAGAAGGGATGGGGCTGGAACGTGGCGTCGCTCAATAACGTCGTACACCGAAAAGTCTTCGCCCGAATCTACGGCACCCTCGATCTCGGCCTGCCTCTGCCGATCGATCATGCCTCGGTGTGGCTGCGACCCGCAGCCGGGTATTCGCCGAATCCCCGACGGGAGCCGCTCGCCAATTTCTACTTCGGCGGGTTCGGCAACAACTGGGTCGATCGTGAATCGGTTCGCCGCTACCGCCTGTACTACAGCTTCCCCGGCATCGGCCTCAACGAGGTAGGCGGAACGACCTTTAGCCGCATCCAGGTCGAATTCCTGCCGCCGCCGCTGTCATTTCGACGGGTCGGCTCGACCGGCCTGTACGCCACCTGGCTCCGCAGCGCCCTGTTTGCCACGCTGCTCACGGCCAATCCCGAGAAGGCGGCCCAACGGCGGACGCTGGGTGATATTGGCATGCAACTGGATCTGCGCTTCACCCTTCTCTCGCGTCTGCCGATCACCCTGTCTTTCGGGGCCGCCGCGGCCTTCGAGCGAAGCCACCGTCCCGCAACGGAGACGATGGTCTCCCTCAAGGTACTTTGATCTTTCGCCCCCGATGAAACTTTCGCCAACTTCCCCGGCCCCCGCCTGTATTTCGGTTACGCGAGCCGATGGTTGAACACCAACCCTTTAGATAGAAGCGGAGGACCAGATCATGACTACAAATTCGGTTGAATTGAAGCGGAGGCAACTTCGCGGTCCCCTGATAACGGTGCTGCTGGCCGCCGCTCTGATCGTCGCGATACTTCCGGGTGCCGTCGACGCCCGTAGCGGCGCCACGGCCACCCCGGTGACGACGGTTTCGCAGAACACCGGTCCGAGCATTTTGCCGGCGTTCCGGTTGTACGTCTTCCTCACCTACATCTGGTACGGCCCGGAGCAGGCGGTCAAGGGCGAGATCAAAGTCCAAACGCCGGCCCTGACCTCCCCGAACCTGCCCGAAGAACCGGAACCCCTCATCGTTACGGGCCCGGGTGTGGAGCCGACCAAGTATCTGACCAACAGCTGCAATTGACCTTGTTGTCAGGGGATTGAGATGACAATCCCGTCGGGGAGAGGGATCGGGTGAGCGGTCCCCTCTGCCCGACTATAAAGACTTGCATCGGTCCGCGGCGTTGCCGGACGACCGTGCGGCGACGTTTGCGGTCGATGCATGCCATACTTTCCTCATACCACTCAGGCAGCGAAACGGCCTGTTGTCCATCACGGGAACAACAGGCCGTTATTTTTCACCTGTCCGGCTGAGCCGGCGAAACTGCTGCTACGACTTCTTCCTCTTCGGCCGGTAATAATCGGTGGCGGTGCCGAAGAAAACGTCGGCGGCTTCCATCATCGTCTCGCTCAGGGTTGGATGCGGGTGGATCGTCAGCCCGAGATCGGTCGCAGTCGCCGCCATCTCGATCGCCAGGACTCCCTCGGCGATCAACTCGCCGGCCCCCGCGCCGACAATCCCTACGCCGAGCACACGCTCGTCCTCGGGATCGATAATCAGCTTGGTGAGACCGTCGGGGCGGCCGTTGGCAATCGCCCGGCCCGAGGCGCCCCAGGGAAACTTCGATGTTTCGTAGGAGATCCCCTTCGCCTTCGCCTCAGCCTCGGTCAGACCGGCCCACGCGATTTCGGGATCGGTGAACACCACCGCTGGAATCGCCGCCGGCTCGAACACCACTTTCTTGCCCGATATCGCCTCCACCGCCAGCCTCCCCTCGTGGCTCGCCTTGTGCGCGAGCATCGGCTCGCCGGCGACATCGCCGATCGCATAAATCGTCGGTTCGGTCGTGCACCGTTGTTCGTTAACCAGGACAAAGCCGCGCTTGTCGACCTGCACTTTCGTGTTTTCGAGCCCGAGCTCCTTCGAGTTCGGTTTCCGCCCGACCGACATGAGCACCTTGTCGAACACACGTGATTTCGGCTCGACCTGTTCGCCCTCGAACGTCACCTTCACTCCGTTTTTCTGCACCTTCATGTCGGCAACCGTGGTGGTGAGCAGGATCGAATCGAGGAGCCCGTCGAGACGACGTTTCAGCACGGCGACCAGATCGCGATCGGCCCCCGGCAGGAGGCCGCCGGTCATTTCGACCACGGTGACTTTCGAACCGAGCGTGGCGTAAACCGTTCCCAGCTCCAGACCGATATACCCGCCGCCGACAACAAGCAGATTCGCCGGAACGTCCTTGAGATCAAGCGCGCCGGTGGAATCGAGAATGCGATCGGGATCGGAGGGGAACTTGGCGATCGTCGCCGGAAGCGAACCGGTCGCGAGAATCGCGTTGTCGAACGTCAGTGTGCTTTCCTTGCCGTCGTGGTGCGTCACCGCGAGAGTTGTCGCGTCTTTGAATTTCGCCGTGCCGCGGACATAGGTAATCTTCCGCTGTTTCGTAAGCTGCCCCAGCCCGCCGGTCAGCTT
>CAYPYM010000399.1:0-1503 GCA_964414435.1 uncultured Ignavibacteriales bacterium
CGGCGCCGGCTCCGAGCGGCTCCGGCTCATCCATGAGCAGTTCCTGAGCGGAGTCATCGAACTTGACGCGGAATTCAAAATCGTTCAGGCGTTCCAGTGTGACCGTGACCTGCTTCTCATCTTCCATGACGCCTCCCATTCGGTCGTCGTGATCGCGTTTATGTCGCTTTGGATCAACCTACGACGTCATCTCCACCGGCGCCACTAAAATCGAGCCGAGCGTCTACAGACAGAGCTTCTCACCTTTGTGACGGAACAGCAGGTGATCGGCCCCGGCGATCGCGGCCAGTATGAGCAGGCTGAACAGGACGATCGAAACGGTATTTCCACCGCTCGACTTCACCGTCCGGTTGGCGTCATCGATCACCTGTACCCCGGCCTGGACACCCGGCTTGAAGACCGAGGCAAACTGGGTGAACATCGGGCCAAAATCGACATAATAGGCGGTCACGCCAAGCGCCAGGACAATCCCGGCCGCGAGCGCCAGCAGCCCGATCCAGGAGCGCTCCGTGCGCTCGACCGATCCGGCGGCGATTCGCGTCATCACGCGATCGGAGAAGCCGGACGGAAGATCGAAGCCACGATCTTCTTCGAGCGCCCCGTACAGGGCGCGGTATTCGTGCAGGCGCCGGCGGCACTCGCTGCATTCGCCGAGGTGCGCGTGAAACACCTGATCCATATACGAGGCGCCCCGCTCCAGATACGCCTGGATTTCCTCGTCGGTCATGTGCCTTGCTGCCATATATCCTCCAATCGATACTTTCTCAACAGTCGTTCCCGGAGCATCTGCCGGGCCCGGAAGAGATAACTCTTCACCGTGCCCATCGGCAGCCCGGTGATATCGGTGATCTCCTCATAGGTCATCTCGTCCAGATGGTACAGCGTCAGCAGTGCCCGAAATTGCGGCGGCAGGTGCTCCATCTCGGCCTGCACCCGACCGAACAAGTCTCTGCCGGCCGTCACTTCGTCGGCCGGCTGGGCCGGATCGACCGCTTCGGCCACCGGATCGCGGTCGTCGGAGTCCGCCCTCAGATCGTTCAGCAGCGGTATCCGCTTCTTCTGCAGGTAGTTGATACACGTGTTGTAGGCGATCCGGGCAATCCAGGTTGACACTTTCGATCCGAACTGAAAGCCGCCGAGATTCTGGTACACCTTCATAAATATGTCCTGACACAAATCCTCACGATCGGCGCTGTTCGGCGCCATCCGGTACACGACATGGGCAACCAGCCGCTGGTACCGCTCCACAAACGTCTGGAACGCCCCCCGATTACCGCTCAAAACGGCATCGATCAGGGCTCGGCTGTCGCTGGCTGCCTCATTCATACACTTCTATACGACCGTCCGCGGGACATATTGTTGCACCCCGCGCGCCTTGAAAAAAAGTTGTAACAAACTCCGGGATCGGGCGGTCTGATGGACCAGAAGATACAAGAACCCAAACAAGGAGGCCCCCAGTGACCGCCGATGTTATAGTCCCAATTGCAGTCTTCGGAGCCTTTG
>CAYPYM010000399.1:1513-3870 GCA_964414435.1 uncultured Ignavibacteriales bacterium
TTACGAAGATTATAGTCGACGCCAGGACCAGGAACAAGTTAATTGAAAAGGGCCTGGTCGACGAAAACGTCAAATACCTGTTCACCCGGAACACCGAGATGGCCGGCCTCTCGAGCCTCAAATGGGGCCTGGTTCTGGTCGGCATCGGCGTCGCCCTGCTCGCCAGCTACATCTGGCCGGACCTGTTCGACGACGGCGGCACGTTCGGGTTGATGTTCCTCTTCGCCGGCGTCGCCTTCCTGATCTACTTCGGGGTCGCCCAGAAAGAACTGAAGAAGGCTAACCCTCCGGTTGACCGAACCGGCGTCTGACCTGACTGCGATAACACTCGAGCGCCCCGATCGTCTTGATCGGGGCGTTTCTTTGTGAGTCCACTTCGGCATCGTTATAATAACCAATGCCTTAGGGCGTTTATCGCAAGCTTCACTTGCATTAGCCGAGCGGCCGACCTCCCCCGGCCCGACTGAAAAAAAGTATATGAATTAGTATAAAAAAGATTGACTTAGTCTATTAAACAGTTATCATGGGAGTGCTTCATGAGACCTCCCCTAAGGAAACCCGTCCGCGGTATTCCCCTGCCCGAACGGGTTTCTTATTTTTGTCAGCCGGCCCCGGCCCGGCCTGACAACATTCTGCTTTGCCACACTCTGGTGCGCCCTGAGCCTCGGGGCAACCAACCGGTTTGTAACGTTCGAAAGGCGCCGGAGAAAAACACCTGCCGGGTGTCGCTACTTGATCATCCCCAGCCGATCGAGAATGAAAGCGTACTCGAACGCGACATCCTTGAGATAGTCGAACCGCCCCGATGCCCCCATATGGCCCGCGCCCATGTTGGTTTTGAGCAGCACCACGTTGTCGCCGGTCTCGGTCGCCCGCAACTTGGCCGTCCATTTGGCCGGTTCCCAGTATTGCACGCGCGGATCGTTCAGTCCGGCCGTAATCAGCATATTGGGGTATTCCTGGGCCTTGACATTGTCGTACGGTGAGTACGACATCATATAATCGAAATACTGGCTGTCGTTCGGGTTGCCCCATTCCTCGTATTCGGTGACCGTGAGCGGCAGCGACGCATCGAGCATCGTGTTCATGATATCGACAAACGGCACATCGGCGATCGCCACCTTGGCCAAATCGGGCCGCATGTTCACCACCGCACCGATAAGGAGGCCGCCGGCGCTTCCGCCCGAGATGACCATCTTGTCGTGCGAAGTGTATTTTTCCTGCACGAGGTAGTCACCGCACGCGATGAAGTCGGTGAAGGTGTTCCGCTTGTGGAGCAGTTTGCCGTCCTCGTACCAGTACCGTCCGAGCGCCCCGCCACCGCGAATCTGGGCCAGCGCCCAGACAAAACCGCGGTCGAGCAGGCTCAGGCGGTTCGACGAGAACCACGGGTCCATCGTTATGCCGTAAGCACCGTAGCCGTACAGATAGAGTGGATTGCTGCCGTCGAGCGTGATCCCTTTTTTGTAGACCAGCGCGATCGGGATCTTCGTACCGTCCGACGCTGTCGCCCACAGCCGCTCCTCCTGATACTGGCTCGGATCGTAGCCGCCCAGCACCTCGCGCTGCTTGAGGAGCGTCTTCTCCTTCGTCTTCATATCGAAATCGTAGACGGTGCGCGGCGTTACCAGCGACTGGTACCCGAGGCGGAGCACGGTCGCGTCGTAATTGGGATTCATCAGGCCGTAAGCGGTGTAGATCGGCTCGTCCCACGGGACATAATAATCGGCGCCGTCGACCAGCCCCCGGATCCGCACCTGCATCAGGGCGTCCTTGCGCTCGTACAGCACGAGGAAGTCCTTGAACACGTCGAGACCCTCGATCATGACGTCCTTGCGCTCGGGCAGCACCTCGGTCCAGTTGGCTTCCGACGGATCGCTGACCGGCGCTACCATCAGCTTGAAATTCTTCGCGTTTTCGTTGGTCAGGATGTAGAACTGGTCGCCGTGATGCGCCACCTGATACTGCACATCCTGCTTGCGCGGGGCGATCATCTCGAACTCACCGGTCGGATTATCGGCCTTGAGGTAACGCGCTTCCGAGGTGACCTGCGAGCCCAGCGACATAATCAGGTATTCCCGGCTGCGGGTTACGGAGATGTCGAGGAAAAAGGCGTCATCGGCCTCGTGGTAGACCATCGGATCAGCCGTCGCGTCGGTCCCCAGCTCGTGCCGCCAGAGCTTGTACGGACGACGGGCCTCGTCTTCGGTCGTGTAGAAGATCGTCTTGTTGTCGCCGGCCCAGACCGCCGACGACGTATTCGGGATACTGTCCTTGAAATAGTCGCCGGTCTCGAGATTTTTGACCACCAGCGTGTACTGCTCGCCGCCGGTGGTATCGAAGGCATACGCCAGCAA
>CAYPYM010000400.1:0-2234 GCA_964414435.1 uncultured Ignavibacteriales bacterium
CTCAAACGTATTGTTGCCGTTTTTCTGGGTCATATATCGCTCTCCTCGTAACGGGCGGACGACTCATCGCTTCGGCTGCCGGACGGGTGCCTGTTGCAGTCAACAACATGCCGTGCCGCGGCTCGGGCTGTCAAGCTTGTTTACGCGGGGCGTGATCGGTCGGAAGCGGCCTACAGCAGTCGTTCCGGGAGGATGTTGATTTCGAGATGTTCGCTGTCCGACGGCGCCAGGTCGCTGCTGGTTGCATACTGCCAGTCGTCCGGGTCGGGCATCGGGGGAAACACTTCCTGCTTGCCGAACCGGTTGAGCACCTCGATCCCGAACCCGAACAGGAAATCCTTGTGCCAGTCCTGCACCATCGGCCGCCGGTCGGCCAGTTCGCGGGCCCTTCCGAACACCGGGATGACCATCCGCTGGATCGTCCCCTCGGCCAGTATCGACACCTCCTCGCCGTCGATATGTTCCTCAAGCCGCTCCAGAATATCGCCTTTCGGGAAGCCGTACTCGCGGCGCACATGGTGCTCGAACACGAGCGAAAGGCAGACCGTATCGAGCTTGGACGCAAACCGCCCATAGAGCTTCTCCTCCGGGTCGCGCGGATCGAGAATGAACGCCAGCACGACCAGCGCGGCCGCCGCCTGCTGGTAGACGGTCGGGAGGTTCGGCTGAAACTCGCGGCCGACATCCTCGAGACGCGGGTGGTTCGGGAATTGCTCCTTCAGGATCTCGAGCCAGTGGCGAAACGCCTTCCGGCCCATCGGGTACAGTTCGTGGGGCTGGACGAGAAAGGTCGACGGCGCCGCCTGTAGCAGCAGGAAACCGGTGCCCTCGTAGGAGCACTCACGACAGGTGTAGGTTCGCTCGGGAAATGTCTGTTCCGGTTCGCCGGACATCTCCGATCCTCGGACGAGGCTGTCCATCACCCAGCTCGCCTGCCCGCAGATGGGGCAACGCACCTGCACCATGGTGATCGGCGATGTCATGGACGTACGTTCCCGAGATAGTCATTCATGCCGCCCAAGGTACGGCTGAATCACGCGCGGGGCAATCGTTGTGATGAGATAATTCCAGGTGAAGTTGCAGCGGGGTCTAGAACCAGTGATGCCACCACATCCGGGTGATAATCACGCCGAGAAAGACAAACAAGGCCAGATCAATAGAGAGCCAGATCTTCTCGAGTTTGGAGCTGTTATCCTGATCCATCCTATAGTCTCCTGAATCGATCCTCTGATCGCTTTGCTAATTCATTACTCGATTTTACCCCAAACGGTTCCCGGCGATCCCATCAATTTCTTCCGGACCCGGGTCCCCGTCCCGACCGCGCCTGCCCTTTCCTCATGCACAAATCCGGCCCCGCCGGTTTTAGTTGACCGGGGCGCGGGGGCGGGATCACCTTTCCGCTATGCAGTGGCACGACTATCTCCAGATCCTGACCGCCCTCATCGTGCTGGTCGATCCGCTCGGCATCATCCCGATCTTCATCAGCATCACCGCCGATGAAACGGTCGCGGAGCGCCGCCGCACCGCCCGGGTCGCCATTGTCTCGGCCGCAATCGTCCTGATCATCGCCACCCTGGTCGGCCACACCGTGCTGCGCTTTTTCGGCATCCGGCTGGCGTCGTTTACGGTCGGCGGAGGGATTCTCATCCTGCTCATGGCGATCTCGATGCTCAACGCCCGCATGAGCCCGGCCAAGACCACGCCCGAGGAGGCCCGCGAGAGCGAGGACAAACAGAATGTCGCGGTGGTGCCGCTGGCAGTGCCGCTGCTGGCCGGTCCGGCGGCGATCAGCACCGTGATCATCTACTCCCAGCGCACCGACACCGGATCCGACTGGCTGCTCAAGGGATACGTCATCCTGTGTATTGTTGTAGTCGGGCTGTTGACCTGGGGAGCGCTGCGGCTCTCGATTCCACTTTCCAAACGGCTTGGCCGAACCGGCCTCAACAACTTCACCCGTATCATGGGGCTGCTGCTGGCGGCGATCGCGGTGGAGTTCATCGTGACCGGCCTGCAGCAACTGTTTCCGATTCTCGCCGGACCGTAAGGGTGCGTCACCCTGAATACGCATCTCCGTTGGGGTGCGTCACCCTGAGCCTGTCGAAGGGTGACCGCAGGTGCGGACCTTTCGGGCCAAACGGCCCGCTCGACTCGCGCCAGAGAAGAACACCCGAAGGGTGTCACCCTGAGCCTGTCGAAGGGTGACCGCAGGTGCGGACCTTTCGGGCCAAACG
>CAYPYM010000400.1:2334-3868 GCA_964414435.1 uncultured Ignavibacteriales bacterium
GCCCGCTCGACTCGCGCCAGAGAAGAACACCCGAAGGGTGTCACCCTGAGCGAAGTCGAAGGGAGACCTCCACCGCCGCTCCTACGACATCGCCTTCTCCCCCTTGCCCAGCCCCCACTTCCAGTTGCGGATCTCCGGCATATCCTCGCCGTACTGCCGGACATACTCCTTGTGATCGATCAGACGGTCCCGCAGCCACTGCCGCAGATAGGCGGCGCGCGAACCGAGCTTGTCCACCCGGTCGATAACGTCGCCTACCAGATGGAAGCGGTCGATTTCGTTGAGCACCGCCATATCGAACGGTGTCGTGGTCGTGCCTTCTTCCTTGTACCCCCGCACATGAAGTTGATCGTGGTTGGTGCGGCGGTAGGTCAGCCGGTGAATCAACCAGGGATAACCGTGAAAGGCGAAGATGATCGGCTTGTCCTCGGTGAAAATGACGTCGAACTCCTTGTCCGTCAGGCCGTGCGGATGTTCGCTGTGCGGCTGAAGGGTCATGAGATCGACGATATTGATCACGCGGATCTTGAGATCCTCGAAATGCTCCCGAAGGATCTCCACCGCCGCGAGCGTCTCCTTGGTCGGGACATCGCCCGCGCAGGCCATAACCACATCCGGCTCGCCGCCTTCATCGGTGCCCGCCCATTCCCAGATCCCCAGCCCGGCGGTGCAGTGCTTGATCGCTTCGTCCATGTCGAGCCACTGCGGTTCCGGTTGCTTCCCCGCCACAATGACGTTCACGTAGTGGCGGCTGCGCAGGCAGTGATCGGTAACCGACAGGAGCGTGTTCGCGTCGGGCGGCAGATAGACCCGGATCACGTCGGCCTTTTTGTTCACGACATGATCGATAAACCCCGGATCCTGATGGCTGAAACCGTTATGGTCCTGCCGCCAGACATGCGACGTGAGCAGTATATTCAGCGAGGCGATCGGCCGCCGCCACGGGATTTTGCGCGTGACCTTGAGCCACTTGGCGTGTTGGTTGAACATCGAATCGACTATGTGTATGAACGCCTCGTAGCACGAAAACAGGCCGTGCCGGCCGGTGAGCAGATACCCCTCGAGCCACCCCTGGCAGAGATGTTCGCTCAGCACCTCCATCACGCGGCCGTCGGGCGAGACGTGATCGTCGGTCGGGAGAATTTCGGCGGTCGAGACGCGGTCGGTGATATCGAACAGATGGGTGAGACGGTTCGACGCTGTCTCGTCGGGCCCGACCACCCGAAAATTGCGCTGATCGAGATTAAGCTTCATGACATCGCGCACGAACGCCCCCATCACCCGGGTCGCCTCGGCGGTGACCGAGCCGGGGCTATCGACCGTGATAGCATGCTGGCGGAAATCGGGCATCGTCAGGTCGCGCAGGAGCAGGCCGCCGTTGGCGTGCGGATTCGCTCCCATCCGGCGATCGCCCGCCGGCGCCAGCGCCGCCAGTTCGTCCCGGAATGCACCCTTGTCATCGAACAGCTCCTCCGGGCGATAACTGCGCATCCATTCCTCGAGCATCTTCAGATGCTCCGGATTGGTGTGGATC
>CAYPYM010000401.1:0-3866 GCA_964414435.1 uncultured Ignavibacteriales bacterium
ATGATGGAATCTGGGTGTTCGAGCAGAGCTATATGCCGACCATGCTTGAAACCAATTCCTACGATACCGTTTGTCACGAACACCTTGAATTCTATGCTCTGCGGCAGATCAAATGGATGGCGGACAGGGTGGGCTTCAAGATTCTTGACGTTGAATTCAATGACATCAACGGGGGTAGTTTTTCCGTCACGGTAGCGAAGTCACATGGTGATTCGACCGTCGTATCCTCGGTGCAAAAGATTCTCGATGAAGAGCTTGCGAAGGGCTTGGATACATTGAAGCCCTATGAGGAGTTCGCGGAACGAGTCGCGCAGACGAAACGCGATCTGTTGAACTTCGTTGAGAAAGCACGGGATAAAGGTAAGTCCGTGGTGGCTCTCGGTGCATCGACCAAAGGGAATGTGCTGTTGCAGTACTGTGGTCTAACGACAAAGGAAGTCGAATGTGTTGGCGAGGTCAATTCCGAGAAGTTCGGTTGTTACACTCCAGGTACATGGCTACCCATCATGCCTGAAGAGGAGTTGCTCGCCATGAAGCCGGACTACATGATCGTACTGCCATGGCACTTCCGACAATTCTTTGTTACGAATAAGAAGTTTGCGAATATGAACCTGGTTTTTCCGCTTCCCCGTTTGGAAGTGGTCAAGGTCGCTTCATAGCATCATTAGCGGGAAGCGAAGACAGCAGTTGATATCAGGGAGAGTTCAATGAAGACGGTCATTCTTGCTGGTGGTATGGGAACACGCATCAGTGAGGAAACCACACTGAAGCCTAAACCGATGGTAGAAATCGGAGGAAAGCCGATCTTGTGGCATATCATGAAAGCCTATTCATTTCATGGTATCAGCGAGTTCGTTATTTGTTGCGGGTATAAGGGTTATATCATCAAGGAATATTTTGCGAACTACTTTATGCATATGTCCGATGTCACCTTCGATATGTCGCAAAATAAGATGGAGGTGCATCAGATCAATGCCGAGCCCTGGCGCGTAACGCTCGTCGATACAGGCGATCAAACCATGACGGGCGGCCGCCTTCTCCGCGTACGCGAATATGTCGGGGATGATGACTTTTGCTTTACTTACGGCGATGGCCTTAGCGATGTCAATATCAGGAGGCTGATTTCGTTCCACAAGGAGACTGGTGCGAAGGCCACATTGACCGCCGTTCAGCCGCCCGGGCGATTCGGAGCCCTGAATCTCAATGGTGACAGAGTCGCTAATTTTATGGAAAAACCGTCGGGAGACGGCGGCTGGGTCAATGGCGGATTCTTCGTTTGTTCGCCTGTTGTATTTGATTATATTGAGGACGACAACACCGTATGGGAGCGCGAACCTTTAGAGAGGCTGGCCGCCGAAGGCAATCTGGCCGCGCATTTTCATCATGGGTTCTGGCAACCGATGGATACTCTGCGCGATAAGAACCATTTAGAAGAACTATGGGCATCGAAGAAGGCGCCCTGGAAGGCCTGGTCGTGAATGTGTCCTTCTGGAAAGACAGGAAGGTATTGATCACTGGGCATACCGGCTTCAAGGGCAGTTGGCTGTCGCTATGGCTGCAAAGCATGGGGGCGGAAGTAGTCGGCTACGCGTTAGCACCACCGAGCATTCCGAACCTGTTCGAGGCTTCTCGGGTAGCCGATGGCATGGTTTCGCTTCATGGTGATATCAGGGATCTCGAACAGATGCGCAGGGCCATGACCGATCACCGGCCGGAAATTGTCATCCACATGGCGGCTCAATCGCTGGTCCGCTATTCGTATCAGAACCCTATCGAAACCTATGCCACAAACGTCATGGGCACGGTGAATGTGCTCGAGGCCGCCCGTAAGACGCCCGGCGTGCGTGCGGTGCTGGTCGTTACCAGTGACAAGTGCTATGAGAACCGCGAATGGGTCTGGGGCTATCGGGAAACCGAGGCAATGGGCGGTTATGATCCCTATTCGAACAGCAAAGGGTGTGCCGAATTGGTGACTTCCGCGTACCGCCAATCCTTTTTCAACAAAGCGGACGAGCCAGTTGCTGTGGGCAGTGCGCGGGCCGGGAACGTGATCGGTGGCGGAGACTGGGCTACGGACCGGCTGATTCCAGACATGGTGCGTGCGGTCACCGAGGACAGACCGGTGTTGATCCGCAACCCGCACGCGGTCCGCCCCTGGCAGCATGTGCTGGAGCCGCTTTCCGGCTACTTATTGCTGGCACAGCGTTTGTGCGAGGAAGGGGCAGAATATGCCGAAGGCTGGAACTTCGGGCCGGCCGAGGATGACGCGAAACCGGTTCAGTGGATTGCGGAGCGCGTTATCCGTTTGTGGGGAGATGGCGCGAGTTGGGTACGCGACGCGGATGAACATCCGCACGAGGCGCATTATTTGAAACTCGATTGTTCGAAAGCGAGAGGACGGCTGCAATGGCATCCTCGGTGGTCGTTGGCGCATGCCCTGGAACATGTCTGTGCCTGGCACAAGGCCCATCTGCGAAATGAAGACATGCGCACGGTTACGCTGGACCAGATCCAGGCTTATCAAGAGCATGCCATCTGATGAACTGCCGCCATTGCCATCAACCGCTGGAGCATGTCTTTCTCGATCTCGGATTTGCACCGCCCTCGAATGCTTATTTGAGTGAAGGTGACCTCGGGAAGCCTGAGCGGTATTACCCGCTCAAGCTTTTCGTGTGCGAACATTGCTGGCTGGTGCAGACGGAGGATTACGCGCAGGCCGATGAACTGTTCAACCCGGACTACGCCTACTTTTCATCGGTCTCGAAAAGTTGGCTGGCACATGCTGCGAGCTATTGCACCATGATCATCGAACGAATTGGCCTGAATCGTGACAGCCATGTGATCGAAGTGGCATCGAACGATGGCTATTTGCTGAAGAACTTCGTTGAGTCGGGTATCCCTTGCCTGGGTGTCGAGCCGACCGCCAGCACGGCAGCGGCAGCGGGAAGGCTCGGCATTCCCGTACTTCAGGAGTTTTTCAGTGAATCGCTTGCAAAGCGTCTTGTTTCGGAAGGGCGGCAAGCCGATCTCATCCTCGGCAACAACGTGTTCGCCCATGTGCCGGATATCAATGACTTCACCGTCGGCCTGAAGACCGTCCTGAAGCCAGGGGGTACGGTGACGCTTGAATTCCCGCACCTGATGCGCCTGCTCGAATTCACGCAGTTCGACACGGTCTACCATGAACACTTTTCGTATCTTTCCCTGTATTCGGTGGGCCGAATCTTCGAGAAGGCCGGCCTGCGGATTTTCGACGTCGAGGAGTTGCCGACCCATGGCGGTAGCCTGCGTGTCTATGGTTGCCATGCCGGTGATTTGCGCCAGACATCCCCAGTTGTTGACGTCATGCTGGAGGAGGAGGAAAAAAGAGGAATGCGTACGCTTGAGCCATATCAGGCCTTCCAGGCTCGTGCCGAACGCGTGAAGGATGATTTGCTGATGTTCCTCATCGAGCAAAAGCGAGCCGGCAGGACTGTGGCAGGCTACGGGGCGGCAGCCAAAGGATGCACCCTGCTGAATTTCGCAGGCATCAAACCGGATCTGCTTCCCTATGTTTGCGATGCCGCGTCATCCAAGCAGGGCAAATACCTCCCGGGCACGCATGTGCCGATCCTGCATCCCGATGCGATTCGCGAAGGCAGGCCGGATACCGTGTTGATCCTTCCCTGGAATATCCGCGATGAGGTCATGGAGCAAATGGCGTATATCCGCGAATGGAGAGGAAAGTTTGCCGTCGCTGTGCCATCGATCCAGGTGAACTGATGCGCTTCGTGGGAACGCCACTGGCCGGTGCCTATTTGATTGAACCGGAACCTATGTCCGATGCCCGTGGCTTTTTCGCACGCAGCTATTGTGAGCGTGAATTT
>CAYPYM010000402.1:0-3841 GCA_964414435.1 uncultured Ignavibacteriales bacterium
GAGAAGGAACTGGTCCTGGCAACGTGGGACGGCGGCCAGATCTCGGTCCAGAGCTACCTCGACCAGATCAAGGGGCTGTCGCCGAGCATCAAACCCGATTTCGACGACTACGACTCTCTCGCGACCATGATCTTCAACCTGCAGCTACAGGACATCCTGGCGATTGAAGCCCGCCGCGACGGCCTCGAGAACGACCCGATGTATCTCGACCGGCTCAAGCTGTTCAAGGAACTGGCCATGGCCGATATCATGCGGTCCGATTCGATCCCGACGCCCCCCGCGCCCGATGACGGTCAGATCCGGCAGTACTACGACGATCACCCGGATGAATTCGAGACCCCGACCAAGGTGCACGTTTTCGAGATTCTCCTTTCGGACGAACTCAAAGCGAACAAACTGGCCAAGGATCTCAAGTCACTCAGCGCCTTCAAGAACGCCGCGATGGACCTGACCGAACGGCCGGGAAAACGCGCCACCCAGGGCGACCTCGGATTCATCGAACGGAAGTGGTTCCCCGAAATCTACGACCTGGCGGTCAAGACGCCGGTCGGCGAGATCGGCGGCCCGGTCGTGACCCAGGGCAGCTATTCGATCTTCTACGTGGCCGACAAGATCCCCGCCGCCCAAAAGGACTTCCTGGGCGTCAAACGGGACATCGTCCAGAAACTGACCCAGCAACAGAAGGCAAAGGCGTTTGCCGCGTGGATCGAGGAACGGAAGAAGGAAACTCCGATCACGATCAACGAGGATGCTCTCTGGAAAACCATTGATATGGAGAAATACCCAACCAGCGATGACAAGTCTGGTCCTACCAATACAAACGGCTAAGCGCGCCGCCCGCGTCGCCGTCCCGATTCTGGCGATCGCTCTCACGATGGGCCTCGCCTCACCCGGCCGGGCGCAGGACCGCGAGACGGTCGATCGCATCATCGCCGTGGTCGGCGACAAGGTCATTCTCGCCTCCGAACTGGCCAGCCAGATGCAGCTCGTGGCGCTCCAGAGCAACCAGCGCCCGCGTACTCAGGCCGAGGTCGACAAGCTGCAGGAGACCGTACTCGATCAGATGGTTTCCGATCAGCTTTTCCTGGTCGCCGCCGAACAGGATACCTCGATAAAGGTCCGCGACGACGAGATCGACCAGGCGCTCGATGAACACATCGCGCGAGTCGCCGGCAATTTCAACTCGAACGAGGAGTTCGAGGCGGCGCTGGCGAACGAGGGTCTGACGGTTCGCGATCTTAAGAAGCGCTATCGCGATGACATCAAGGGGCAGCTGCTCAAGCAGCGCTTCATCAGTCGGAAGCTCGGCTCGGTGTCGGTTTCCCGGCACGAGGTCGAGGCGTTCTTCGACAACTATAAGGACTCGATCCCGGCGCAGCCCGAGGCGGTCAAGCTTGCCCATATCCTGCTCGAAGTCAAACCTTCGCAGAAGGTCGAGGACTCCGTGAAGGCGGAGGCGACCGAGCTGCGCCAGCGCGTGCTCGACGGCGCCGACTTTGCCACGCTTGCGTCGCAGTATTCCAGCGGCGGTTCCGGCGCCAACGGCGGCGATCTTGGCTGGGTCTCACGCGACGATGTGGTCGAAGAATTCGCCCGGGCCGCTTTCAACCTCAATGTCGGCGATATTTCGGGCGTGATCCGCACCCAGTTCGGCTACCACGTGATCAAGTGCGAGGGCAAGCAGAACGACAAGCTGCACCTTCGCCATATCCTGCTGGCCGTGACCCCGACCGCGGCCGACACCGCGGCGACCATGCGGCTGGCCGATTCGCTCCTCACGCTCGCCCAGAACGGCGAGGATTTCGCCCAGCTGGCCAAGGCGTTCTCCGACGACAACAACACCCGCGCCAAAGGCGGCGAACTCGGCTGGTTCGCGGTCAAGGATATGCCGCCGGAATTTGCCTCGGCCATCCGCGGTTGGAAAACGCCCGGCGAGGTCAAGGGCCCGATCTCATCGCAGTACGGCATCCATATCCTGAAACTGCTCGACTATCAGCCGGAGCGGCAGTACACCATGAAGGACGACTTCGACAAGATCAAGGATATGGCCCGGCAGGAGAAAACGGCCAAGCTGATCGAGGACTGGATCAACGATTTCAAGACCAAGACGTATATCGCCTACTACCTGGAGGACGAGAAGTAGTGCGGCTTGACGACTACCTCTCGACGGTCGGCGTGATCAAGCGCCGAACGATCGCCAAGGAGCTGGGGCAGAACGGCATGCTCGCGGTCAACGGCCGCACTGTGAAACCGGCCTACCAGGTCCGGGTCGGCGATGTCGTCCAGGTCAAAGGCACGCACGCCGTCACGGTCGAGGTGATCGATATCCCGAGCGGCTCGGTCCCCAAAGATCAACGCGACCGCTATTTCAAGACCATCACCCACGCCGGCAACTGACCGGCCTGTGACAAACTACGCGCGCCGCCGGAGCCCGGCTTCCGGCGGCGTTGTCGTGTCCGCGGATTTCCGGCCCCGGCACGAACCAAAACCGCCGGCCGCTGTTATATAGTGTATAAATTGAGTCGATATTTCCGCTTCGGACCATAGAAAAGGGATGACATGACGACCAAACGCCCCGCCACCCTCGGCGCCCTCAAGAAAGCCGGCTGGAAAAGCCGCCCGATCAAGGACGAACTCCGGACCAACCTGCTCGAACGCATTCGCGGCAGCAAAAAAGTGTTCGACGGCATCGTCGGCTACGACCGCACGGTCGTGCCGCAGATCGAAAACGCCATCCTCGCCGGCCACAACTTTATCCTGCTCGGCCTTCGCGGTCAGGCCAAGAGCCGGCTGATCCGGCAGCTCTACAGGCTGCTCGACGACGCTATCCCGGTTATTCCCGGCACCCTCCTCAACGAGGACCCGCTCAACCCGATCTCGCCGAAAGGGAAGAAGCTGGTCGCGGAGCAGGGCGATAACCTCCCGATCGAATGGCGCACCGCCGAGGAACGCTTCCATGAAAAGCTGGCCACCCCCGATGTGTCGATCGCCGATCTGATCGGCGATATCGACCCGATCAAGGCGGCCCGCGAAAAGCTCGACATCTCCAACGAGGAAGTCATCCACTGGGGCATTGTCCCGCGCACGAACCGGGGCATCTTCGCGATCAACGAATTGCCCGATCTCCAGCCCCGGATTCAGGTCGGCCTGCTCAATATTCTCGAGGAAAACGATATTCAGGTGCGCGGCTTCCCGCTCCGCCTGCCGCTCGATATCCTCATGGTGTTCACGGCCAACCCCGAGGACTACACCAACCGCGGCAACATTATCACGCCGCTCAAGGACCGGATTGATTCGCAGATTATCACGCACTATCCGCGGTCGCTCGCCGATGCCAAGGCGATCACCGGCGGCGAGGCGGTGATCCATGCCCGCGACATCGCCGTGCCGGAGATCATGCGTGACATCATCGAGGAGGTCTCGTTCCAGGCCCGTGACAGCGAATACGTCGACCAGACCTCGGGTGTCTCGGCCCGCGTGTCGATCTCGGCCTACGAGGCGTTCATGTCGAACATCGAACGGCGCGCGCTGCGCAACAAAGACAACGACCTGTACCCGCGAATGAGCGATATCTACGCGATTGTCCCGGCCGTCACCGGCAAGATCGAACTGGTTTACGAGGGCGAGCAGGAAGGTCCGACGCTGGTCGCCAACAACCTGATCGGGCTGGCGATCAAGGAAGTCTTCGCGCGGTATTTTCCCAAACCGAACAAAGACCGGCCATCGGCGGACCGTCCCGCTCCGAACAATCCGTACGAAGCGGTGACCGATTTCTTCTCGACCGGCAAGAAACTCGAACTCAACGACGAAATGCCGTTCGACGAATACAAGAAGACGCTTT
>CAYPYM010000403.1:0-3826 GCA_964414435.1 uncultured Ignavibacteriales bacterium
GTTTTCGGCTGTCACTGCACTATCCATATCGTCACTCTGCCTTTAAGGTCTTCAGAAACGCAATAATGGCATCTATATCTTTGTCCTTGAGCACGCCCTGGAAGGTGGGCATGACCGGCTGGAATCCCGCGACGACTTTCGCCTGCGGGTGGAGAATCGATTCACGAATGTAGTTCTCGTCGGCCGTGACTCGCCCGCCGCCCTCGAGGCTCACCTCGCTGCCGTAAACACCGAGAAAAGTCGGGCCGACATTGCTGGAGCCGTCGATCGAATGGCAGGTGATGCAGGCCTTCTTGGTGTAGAGCTTGCGGCCGTAGTCGGCCAGCGATTCGCCCTCGCCGGGGCCGCTGCCGGCCTCGATCCAGTCGTTGAATTCGCGCTCACCGACCACCTTCACCTTGCCGAGCATTTCGGAATGCCCCTTGCCGCAGTATTCGGCGCAGAATATGTTGAAATCACCCTGGTCCGTCGCCTGGAACCAGGCGACGGTGTAGCGGTTGGGCACGACATCCATCTTCATCCGGAAATTGGGCACAAAAAAGCTGTGGATGACATCCCTGGACGACATCAGCAGCTTGATCGGCTTGCCCACCGGGACGACCAGCTCGTTGACGCTGTTCGCGCCGTTGGGATAGTCGAACGTCCAGAACCACTGCTGGGCGGTGACTTTGATCTCGTAGGCGTCCTTCGGTACGACGTTCATTCGTATGTATGTACGGAAGCCCCACACGAAGATGATAAGAATGATCACGGTGGGGATCGCGGTCCAGGTGATTTCGAGCGGCAGGTTGTGGTCCTTGCCGTAGGTCTTGCCGGTGGTCCGGGTGCGGCGGTATTTGATGACGAAATACGCCGTCAACGCCATCACGATGACGAAAAGGATCGCCGACGCGTAAAGGATGAAGTAGAAGAGCGAATCGACGTCGCCGGCGAGAAGCGAACCCTCCGGCGGGAAAAAGAAGCTGCCCGTTGTGTCCATTCCTGTCCCGTTAACCTACCGTAGTATGATGCCTCTCCCTCGTCGCCGGCGCATGGGCGCGCCGGTAGCGGTCACGTAACCAGAGCAGGGTCAGGAACGCGCCGAGGACGATGACGGTGATGACGCCGCCGACCATCATGACGTTCTGCGCCATGATGGAATAACCGCCGGAGTCGGGGTCGTAGTGATAGCAATAGAGGATGATCCGGTCAACCGTGCTGCCGACCTTGCCGTCGGCCGCTTCCAGCAGCCCGAGCCGGACATCGCGCGGATTGTACTGAATACCGTAGAGGTAGCGCGAGATCACGCCCCCGTCGGACAACAGATAAATCGCCGCCGGGTGCGCGTACTGATCCTTGTCGGGCATATAGTAGTAGTCGAACCCGAGCGCCTTCGCGAGCGCTTTCGACTGGGTCGAGTCACCGGTCAAAAAGGCCCAGCCGTCGGCCGAACCGTATGCTCCGAGATCTTTCAGGTAATTCGCCTTTTTCGCCGCGGCCAGCTCGGTGGTTTCCTTCGGATTGATGCTCACCGTGACGATCTGGTAATCCTCGCCCATCTTGAGATTGGCCCCCGGCACGGCCTTGCTGACACCGTTGAAGACGAGATCGCAGAGCATCGGGCACTTATAGTAGCCGAGCATTATCAAAACCGGCCGGTCCTTGTGGAAATAGTCGGCGAGCGTGACCGCCTTCCCGTGGTCGTCGGTGAAGTGCAGATTGAGCGGGATGGTGTCACCGAGGTGCTCCTCGATATCGACCCCCTGAAGTTCGGGCACACTGTCGCGGACTTGTTGGGCCCGCGAAGTCCCTATTAGGGCCACGCCAAGCGCCGGCAGGAGAATTTTGAGTGATATCTTCATACGGGTATTATTTTCCTAACACCAAATCGGCTCAAATTGATCCCGATCAAGTAGCCGGTTTTCAAGAAATCGCGCCCCTCAGTGGGCCTCCTTCTGGAACGCCTCGTCGGCCTGAAGCTTCATGGCCCGCTCGATCGGGATCCGGTAGACACCCTTGGCGGAGTCAACGACGGCGTACGAGTTGAGCAACTCGGCGTCGCGGGCGAGCTGCTCGCGTATCGTAACCGACTGTGGAGTCAGGACTTGTTCCTGCTTGACCTCCTCGGTTACGGCGATAAAATACTCGTTCAGAACAACCAGGAAACCGACAATGAGGATGATCACGAACATCCCGACCACCAGCGTCTTGGCGACACTGATATCCCGCTTTTCGTATCCTTCCGGCTCCGTCCCGGTCGGTTCCTGGCTGGACATATCGGACATACTGCTTCCTAACTGTTCCTGAATTCGATCGATTTCGCCAGACCGGGATCACCCACCGGAACCAGCGGCCTGGCCACGTGGCGCCGCCAGAAGTAGCCGCAGAAGAGGCCGCCGATACCGACCATGGTCGTCAGGTCCATCCACGAGAAGTGGGGACCGTCGGGATAGATGTTCGGAAACACCACCCAGTACAGGTCGACCCAGTGCATGAGCATGATCCAGAGACTGATCACGCTGAGGACGATCGGATTCCGCTTGGAGGCCCGGAAAATAAGGGCGATAAACGGAATGGCGAAGTGTCCGAAGATGATCACGAGGCTGAACTGCCGCCAGCCGCCGTCCCACCGCGCCAGGTACCAGACCGTTTCCTCCGGAAGGTCGGCGTACCAGACGAGGAAGTACTGCGAGAAGGCCATGTAGGCCCAGAAGATGATGAAGGCAAACATCAGCTTGCCGACATCGTGGTAATGCTCCACCGTGATAACCCCGTCGAGCAGCTTCTTCCGACGCTGATAGGTCATGACCACCGCGAGGAACGACAGCGAGGTCAGAAACGACCCGGCGTAGACATACGGCCCGAAAATGGTCGAATACCAGTGGGGCGAGAGCGACATCAGCCAGTCATAGGCGAAAAACGTTATGGTCAGCGCAAACAGGAGCATCCCGGGGGCGCTCAGCTTGCGCATCTTGAATTTCAAGCGGTCCGCCGTTTCCATATCCGGCGCGCCGGCATCCTGTACCATCGATTTCCGGTACAGCAGCATGGTCAGCCCGATCCAGACCACCAGATAGAACACGAGGCGGATAATGAAGAACGGGATGTTCAGGTAGCCCGACTTGGCCGCCAGCACTTCGTCGTGCGCGAGCACGTCGGCGTGGGTCCACTCGAACAGGTCGTGCAGCCCGAACAGCAGCGGAATCGCGAGAATCGCCAGCAGCGGCATGACGTTCATGATATTTTCGGTGGTGCGGCGCAGGACGATACTCCAGCGGGCGTTGACAAGGTGGTGGAGCATCGTGAAGAAAAGCATCCCCAGCGCGATCGTCAGCCAGTAGATGAAGGCCACCAGGTAGGAATGATAGAACTGGTGGGCATTGGTGAACCACCCGATCACACTGACCGCCAGCGCCACGACGCCGAGTCCGAGCGGGAGAGCGGCCGACGGGCGGCCCTCGGTAATGCGAAATGTCTTCGGATCGAATTGCATCGTCACCGTTTTCGTTACTGTTGCAGCTTCTTGAGCATCTCTTCCGGCACGTCCTGTTTCGACGCGTGCTGGCTGCGCTGCAGCGCCCGGATATACGCGATAATGGCCCAGCGATCGGCCACCGGCACCTGCGGACCGTAGGCCGGCATGTTGCGAAGGCCGTGGGTGATTACATCAAAAATGTGGCCGTCCTCGACATTGCGGAGCCGGTCGTCATGGAACGTCGGCGGCGGCACATAACCCCGCTTCACGACAATCCCCTGACCGTCGCCGACCCGGCTGTGACACGGTGAGCAGAAGATATTGAAACGCTGCTCGCCGCGCTGAAGCAGCGGCAGGGTCGTCTCGACCGGC
>CAYPYM010000404.1:0-3811 GCA_964414435.1 uncultured Ignavibacteriales bacterium
CAACTAAACAATCCTCTGGTTTATGCTGAAAAATAATCCTACAACTGGGCAACAAAATTTGTATTTTAATTCGTATAGAAAAAACTATTTTTGACGATTCACTTAAGCAAATTCATTTAATATGAAACTAAAAAACTTATTTCTGCCGGTGCTATTAATGTTTTTAATGCTGATTGCCAGTTCATTTGCGCAGGAAGACGTGCAGATTGGCAAAAGCGCTAATGAAAATTATCGGTCTAACGGCGCATTATACGATTATTCCGATCCGAACGGCATCAATATTAAAGTGATGGTATGGGGATACGTAAAATATCCAGGACAGTATATTGTTCCCTCATCAACTAATGCAAATCAGCTTCTCTCACTTGCAGGCGGTCCTACGCCCGATGCCAATCTGGATGAGATGAAATTATTTCGTGTTAACGCGGATAACAGGCAGACAATCATTGCTTTTAATTACAGTGACCTTTTATCGAGCGACCCAGGGCTGGGAAGACCGATAAGAATTCCGGATCTCAAGCCTGGTGATATTCTTCTTGTTCCCGGTTCTCCCAAATGGACAACAAAGGATTACTTGAGTATCATACTTTCAATTATATCGGCCCTTGCTTCAATTGGAGCACTCATAATTTATGGTCGAAGATGATTTTATAAATTGAATAATGGAAATATGACAAATCAGGAATATGAGCTAAGAAAAATTGTGTATGGATCGGGACATTCTCTAGAAGATTATATCCAGCTTATTCGGACTAATCTTAGAATGTTTTTGATAATTTTCATTTTAATTTTTGCTTTGGCTATTATTTACATAATTCAGGCCAAACGAATATATGCATCAACTGTGACCATTAGATTAAAAAGTGAAAAAAGCAATATCCTCCAATCCCCGTTACAAACCGAAAAAACTACTGATGTAGACAGGTTTATCTCAAATGAATTGGATATTATGACAAATTACGAAACAAGGGAAAGGGTAGCTAAAGCATTAGTTGATTCAATAGAAAATTCAAAAGATAAATCTGTCTTTAAGTTATTGAACTTAAGCAAAGGAGAATCTGGTGTTAATGGACATAAAAATATTGCCGATATTGCAAATATTTTAAAATCCTACGTTGATGCTGAACAAAAACCAGGGATGGATATCATTGATATTACTGCAGAATCGCCATCACCTCAGGAAACGGCAATTATCGCCAACACGTATGCTGAACAGTATAGACAGTTAAATCTCGAGGAAAGCAGGTCGCAGCTTACGGTCGTTAGAAAGTTTCTTGAGAAACAGGTTAAGGACAAGTTATCAGAACTTAATACAGCCGCCGCCGAAATGGCAAACTTTAAGCAGAAAGGAGGAATAGTATCCCTCGATGCCCAATCTTCTGCACTTGTTTCGCAACTTTCTCAGCTTGATGCTGAAAGAGATGCCGCCAAAATAGATCTGATCACATCTAATGAGATGCTCAATGAGTATAAAAATGAGATCAGCAGGCAGGATCCGCATCTTGTAAATTACCTCGAGGGGCAGACATCACAGGCGTACATAAGTCAGCTTCAGCAGCAGATTGCAGAGCTGCAGACCAACAAGGATATGGCACTTGCAAACAAGGATCCCAATCTTGATGTTTCCTCCAAGATAAATGAATACGATAAACGGATAAATGATCTTAAGAACAAACTGAGAAATAAAATAAATGAAATTAAATCAGGGGCTTTCTCAAGTAGCCCAGACCAGGTAAAAAATCTTACGCAGAAGATGATTGAGGAAGAAGTGAGGAACCATTCACTCGCTATGAAATTGGATGAACTTCAGTCATTAATAGGAAATTACGAAGGAAAGCTAAGCACTCTGCCGAAAAAATCTATGCAGTTTGCAGGCTATGAGAGAAATCTCGAATCGCTGCAGCAGCTCTATACTCTTGTTGATCAAAAATATCAGCAGGCAGTAATAAATGAGCTTTCGCAGCCGGGTGATGTTTTTATAATCAGCAAAGGACGAGTGCCCAATAAACCTTCAAAGCCATTTATTGCTCTAATTATCGTTATAGGATTAATTGGAGCACTTGCCGGGGCATTTGCTTCAGTATTAATCAAGAATTATTTCGATGATACCGTAAAGTCACCTGATGACATTCAAAAGAAGGATTTCAACCTTTTGGTCTGGATTCCGAAATTTAAAATATCATATAAGCATTTTGCCAACAAGAGCGAATTAATTGTATTAAATGATTCCCGCTCAGCAGCAGGTGAAGCATTCAAAGCCCTTGGTGCGCGGTTAATGATGATGAATGGCGCTTCAAAATCTTCACAATCTATACTTGTCAGTTCCCCTGGTGAAGGGGAGGGAAAGACTATGATTGCGGTAAATCTTGCTTATAGTATAGCTCAGCTGAAGAAAAAAACTTTGCTGATCGACTGTGATCTCAGAAAACCGAGACTGCATAAAATTATGGATACACGAAAAATTCCGGGACTTACTGATATTCTTTCTAACAAAGCGTCTTTTAAGGAAGCTTACAAGAAAACGGAACTGCCTACGCTTGGATATTTAACTTCAGGAACTATAAGTTCCAACTCTACAGAAGTGCTTTCTTCCTCCCGGATGGAGAGTTTATTGACACAACTAAAACCGTACTTCGATTTCATTATCCTTGATTCGGCGCCGGTTGTAGCTGTCGTGGATACAGAGTTGCTGGCAAAATACGTTGACGGTGTAATGCTAGTTGTTTCTTCGGAAACGACTGAAACGAAACTAATGGATGATGCAATTGGGCTTATAAAAAATACAGGTACTCCGATACTGGGCACTGTGCTTAATAATTTTAGGTATAAAAACGGTTATAAGTACTACCGCAAGTATTATTATAACTATCCCGCAGGATCGAACGGGGATGGGAGGGGGAAGGAGGCAGGGATCAATAAGCATATAGCACAGAGAAAAGAGCATAGATAATTGGTTGGAAGGCAGAGACCAGAAGTCAGAGGTCAGTAGAAAGAGAGCATAGGGCGGAAAGAAGAATGTAGTAGATAGTAAGTCGAGGGCAGTGATAGTAGTGAGCCGCTGGGCGAACCAAATCAGAGGTCAGAAAATAGTAATCAGTATGTAGTAAAAAGCGAATAGTTTGAGGGGGATTAGATCGTTAGAAAAGATTTTTCCCTTCGATCGAAATTACAAAATTATCTATAAAAATAAAGATTGATGGAAAAATATTTTAAGCACGAATCTTCCTATGTGGATGAGGATGTCGAGATCGGGGAAGGAACAAAGATCTGGCATTTCAGTCACGTTCAGTTGGGTGCAAGGATAGGAAGAAACTGTGTGCTGGGGCAGAATGTCAACGTGGGGAACAACGTAACCATTGGAAACTTTGTGAAGATACAGAACAACGTTTCCATTTATGAAGGTGTTACGCTCGAAGATTATGTTTTCTGCGGACCTTCGATGGTGTTTACAAATATTTTGAACCCAAGAAGCAAATATCCGCAGGTCGGATCTAAATATTATATAAAAACATTGGTGAAGGAAGGCGCTTCACTTGGAGCAAACTGCACTATTATATGCGGTCACACGATCGGAAGATTTGCTATGGTAGGTGCCGGCGCTGTGGTAACAAAAGACGTTCCTGAATTTGCACTGGTTGCCGGTAACCCCGCAAAAATCATTGGATGGTATTCGGAAGCCGGCATTAAGCTTAATTTTGATGAATCGGGAATCGCAGAGTGTGAAAGATCAGGCAAGACGTATAAACTGGAGAATGATGTAGTGAGGGAAATCTGATGCTTGCGAGAAGGCGGAAAAATGGACGGGTGGAAT
>CAYPYM010000405.1:0-3776 GCA_964414435.1 uncultured Ignavibacteriales bacterium
AGCGCCAGTTTGCCGATACCCTCCTCCCACAGCTTGCGGAAATTGGACACCACGCCGATCGTGAAAAAGGTCATCGCGAAAAAGATCCCCCGGAACACGTTCGCTTCTTTCATCGCCGCCTTGGTCTTGTCGACCAGGTCGGGCACGAGTATCCCCACGAGGATGATCGCGATAAACGTCCCGGCGTAACCGAGGATAAATTTCGGGAAGCGCTGCCAGATCTGCCCCGCGCGCACCTTTTCTCCCTCGCGCCGCTCGATCTTGGCCGACCAGATCCAGGCGAGGATAAAGGCCCAGATCGCGATAAAGATATCGATAAACACTTTCACAGTCGTCGTCGTGGTCATGATCCACCCCGGTTGATAGACCACCCCGGCGGCGGAGTTTTTCGCGAGGATGAGCGATTCGGTGATCGCCCCCGACGCCACCGCGGCGCCGTCGGTCTTGACTGCAAGCCCCATCCACGCGCCGGCGACCATCGGCTCGCCGGAGAGAAAGTGCTGCGCGATAAACGGCAGGAAGATCAGTTCGACCACGGCGAAAATCACCACCAGCGAGGAGACCATGATCGGCACCACCGGTCGCGCTTTGATCGCCGAGCCGGTCGCGATCGCCGCCGAGACGCCGCAGATCGAAATGCCGCTCGCCAGCGGGACCGCCCATTCACGGCTGAACTTGAAGTACTTCCGTGCAATAAAATACACCAGGGCCCAGTAGATCAGGTATGCCTCGACAATCGCGCAGAGCCCGC
This sequence comes from uncultured Ignavibacteriales bacterium, assembly GCA_964414435.1. Classification (GTDB taxonomy): domain Bacteria; phylum Zixibacteria; class MSB-5A5; order GN15; family FEB-12; genus JAGNLV01. The sequence continues at coordinate 752 of CAYPYM010000405.1, forward strand.
GGAACATCACCGAGGTCGCCAGGCCGAGCTGTTCGGCCGCGGTGATCCCGAGGAACCCGCCCAGGATGACAATCGCCGCCTTGATATACAGTTCCGGGCGGATCGCCTCGTTCATGCAGGCCACCAGACCGGGACAGAGATTGCCGATTATCAGTCCGACAATCAGCGCGATAATGTACCCCGCCTCGCCGGTGAGATTCATCGACCACGACAGGCCGAATGTATCGAGCTGGTTCGGGGTCGCCGCGATATACGCCCAGTGGCCGGCGATCCAGCAGATGTAGGAGAAGAAAAAGACGAACGTGAACCCGGTCGCGAACCGTTTAACATTCGCCCGAAGGAGTTTCGCGCCGACACTCAGGATCACGAGCAACGCGGCGTAGGTGATAAACAGCGCCACAAGACCGTCGAGCGCGGCGTACCCTTTCGACACCGGCTTGAGGGCGTTGACGAGATTGGTCCAGACCGCGGTGGTGACCGCCCAGCCGAGGATGTCGGCGCCGATCAGCACCCCGAGGGCGAGGAAAAAGATAAAGAGGCCGATTATCACCGCCAGCCAGTCCTCGGAGAGGCCCGGTTTCGGTGGCGCGGTGTGATCATCAACTGTGCTGAGTTCTGCCATGCGTCCTTACCTCCCGAGGCGAGCGAGGTGATCTTACGTCGCCTCTTTTGTCCAATTTTAGGACGCTTTTCAAACGGGAGTCAAGGACTTTTCGGTCTGTCGAATCAGCACACCGGGGGCGGGCCGCCTTTGAACAGATACGCCACCAGGTACGTCAGGTCGGCGACATTGACTGCCGATCCGCCTTCACCGAGGCCGTCGACATTGGCCGCCGCTTCATCGGGAGGCGGCGGACCGCCCTGGAAGATGTAGGCGACGAGATACGTGAGGTCCGCGACATTCGTTACTGTGCCGATCGTCCCCTGGTCGTCGATATTGCCGCACGGCACCCCGCTCTCGAACCGATACGCCGTCACCGGCGGGTTGGCCGGATCGTGCACCACGCTCGCGAGTGAATTTTCCGCCTCGAGATAGTACGTCACCGTCGTTGACACCGGCGGGCGCGGCACTACCGCACCGTAAGTTCCGTCGGCAGCGGCACCATCGCCGTGGGCGCCGTCGTCGTACATCGTGACCGGCGCATATCCGTCGCCGGCGTCAACCTGTACGACCGCGGAGGTCAGCGAGCCTTCGACCGCCGTGATCTCGGCCGTGATGACAAACGCCGTATCTGACGGCACGGGCGCTGCGGGAGCATAGGCGCTGCCGCTGATGATAATCGGGTAGCCCTCGAGCGCCGCGGTCGGGGTCAGGTCGTGGCCGGCCAGGCCGGCGAAATCGGGTCCGAAGCGGTAGGCTCGAAAGGCGTTGGGGAGCGACGGCGTGGTGCCCTGATCGACCGCTCCGCTCACGTTGGTCGGGCTCCGGTAATCCCAGACGATCTCCCCGCCCGGAGTCACCTCGAAGAAATGCGCGGCCGGACCGTCGTCGATAAGCGTGTTGCCGTTGGGAAGGCGCTGGGCGCCCGAGAGCGAGGTAGCCACGAGGCTTTCAGGTGGATTGTCCTGATACGTCCAGGTGAGCGTGCTCGGGCCGAACGCGGTTCCCGGCGACGGCCAGGTGTAGTCGCCGGTGCCGTCGACCGGCGGGATCAGTTCGTCGACCGACGAGTATCCGCGGACATTGCCGTTGTTGAAGACGAGGATGTGGCCGGCACCCGGGAGGCCGTCGGCGATCCAGTGAGCGTCGTGCTGGAAGTCGAGCATCTCGTCGCCGGCACTGCCGCCCCCGTAGTTCTGCGGGTTGCCCCAGCGATAGAGGAAATCGCCGCCGTGGCCGTGCGTTCCGCCGGTATGTCCGGCCGCCTCGGCGGTCGTGGTGGAGTGATCGATTACGAAGATCTCGCTGATCGTCCGCAATGAGAACATCACCTGGTCGAGATCGGGATTGTAGGCGACCGAGTTGGGGTGAATCCAGTTGGCGACCGTGCTGCCGACATTGACGTCCAGCAGTTCCGGGTGGTCGGCGACCACGCCGTAGTTATCCCGGCCCGGATCAAAATCCTGAATCAGGTGGTCCCACAGGCGCCATTTCCAGACAACATCACCGGTCGTGGGGCCGGTCGGGTGGATTTCGAGGATCATGAGCGCCTGCAGGGTATCGTCGGTCAGTCCCAGGGTATCGCGGCCGGCGGCGAAGGCCGCAGCCGAATCGATAAAATCGCTGGTGAGAATGAGGACATTGCCATTGGGCAACGGTTCGATATCGTGGTGCTGGTTGTACGACGGATCGGTGTCCTGCCATTCCCAGACCAGGGTGCCGTCCCAGTCAAACTCCTGCAAGTGGGCGGCGGTGCCGGCGTCTTTGGCCGGCCAGAGGAGGTGCCCATTCGGGAGGAAGTACACATCCGCGCCGGGGTTGAAGGTGTTGTTCCACTCGTTCACCTGCCGGCCGTAGGGATCTACCAGATAGGCGGTCGTGCCCCGCATCGGGGCCCAGAGGGTGTAGCCGGAATAGGAGGCGGTATCGTTGAGAAAAAGCCCGACAGTCTGCGTCTGGGCCGCGGCCGGGATTGTCCCGGTCATAACAATGGTGAGTATGATGGCGGCGGTGAGCAGAAGGCGGGATGTGAACACACGTTTCATCGCGGTACCTCTCGAAGTATCGGCCGCGTGGTGGGGTGTCCGCCCGCGGCGGGGGTGGTAGAGGTCGCCAACATGGGGTCCGAGGATCTCTTGCAGACGACGGCGGAGTAGTAAATGGTGTCTCAATGAGGACCATATAAGATAAGCGATTTCGCGATTTTGTCAAATCCGGGGTGGTTCGCCCTTCCAACCCGTTACATCGGCAGGCGGATCCCGAGATTCGCCGAGAAGCCGCCGGTCTGCCCGAAATCGCCGGCGTCGGTGTCGTTCGTCAGCAGCGTGTGGTAGGTGAAGCGGATCTCGAGAGTCAGCCGTAACCCCGACACGAGCCGGTACTCACCCAGCAGTCGTCCCAGAAGCGGAAGTGATATGTCTTTGT
>CAYPYM010000406.1:0-3771 GCA_964414435.1 uncultured Ignavibacteriales bacterium
TAGGTGCCGCCGGAACCGATCGCCACGATGCCGTCGTCGGGTTCGATCACGTCGCCGTTGCCGCTGAGCAAGAAGATGCTGCGGCCGTCGGTGACGGCGATCACCGCCTCGAGTTTCTGCAGGATCTTATCGGTGCGCCACTCCTTGGCCAGCTCGACCGCGGCGCGCGGGAGGTTGCCCGAAAATTCGTCGACCTTGCGCTCGAGCAGTTCGTAGAGGGCGAGCGCATCGGCGGCCGCGCCGGCAAACCCGGCCAGGATAGCGCCGTCGCGCATGACCCGGATCTTGGTCGACTTCGCCTTGACGATCGTGTCGTCGAGCGTGATCTGGCCGTCGCCGGCCATCGCCGCCTGTCCCTTGTGAATAAGCCCGATTATGGTCGTGGAGCGTGTCCGCATGGGAACCTCTCTATTCTTTCGTGCCGGAGCGCGGGTGCGCCTTGCGGTAGACTTTCTTCATCGCCTCGGCCGTGACGTGCGTGTACTTCTGCGTGGTCGAGAGCGAGGCGTGGCCGAGAATCTCCTTTATCAGCATCAGGTCGGCGCCGTTTTCGAGCAGATGGGTCGCAAACGAGTGCCGCAGCGTGTGCGGCGTAAACTCGACTCCCTTGCTCCGGCCGAACTGCTTGACGAGGCGGTCGATCGAGCGCACACTCAGCGGGCCGCCATACCGGTTCAACAGCAGCCGGTCGGAGGAAGTGCCGCGCCCGGCCAAAAAACGGTCGCGGTCGCGCAGGTAGTCATTGAGATCGGCGAGCGTCTGGTCGCCGAGCGGCACCACCCGCACCTTGTTGCCCTTGCCGGTGACGGTGACCAGGCCGCGTTGGAGGTCGAGATCGGTCAGCCGGATCGAGGCCAGTTCCTCGCGGCGAATGCCGGTGGCGTAGAGCAGGGCGATCATGATGAAGTCGCGCCGGTAGTAGAAGCTCTTCGGATCACGCGATCCGGCCGGTCCGGTGAAGAGCGCGCCGGCCTGTTTCTGGGGCAGGAACGACGGGATCGTCTTGCCGTATTTCATGTGGGGGAGTTTGAAGATGTACGGCTTGTATTTGGTCGAGGCGGCGAGATATTTCTGGAATCCGCTCACCGCCGACAGGAACCGCGCCAGCGAGCGGTTTGAGACGCCCGCCTCGGACCGCGCCCGCAGATAAAGACGCAGCAGCAGCGGATCGTTCTTTTTCGTATCGGGCAGCGATGTGTACTTCTCCTCGAGAAAGGCGATCCACGGCGTGAGGTCACGGCGGTAGGCCTCGACCGTTTTCGCCGAGTAGCTGCGCTGGGTGCTCAGCGTCTCGAGATAGTCTGTAAGAGCGCGCTGTAACATGAGCATGCTAACATAGGCGTTGGGGCGGTCGAGGTCAACTAACAACACCCCAGCAAAAACGCCCGACCGATGCCGGCCGGGCGTTTTGTGATATCGGAATGCGGAGTCCTATTTGGCCGCGACATCGGCCTCGACATTCTCCGGGGCGATTTTCGATTTGCAGGCCGGGCACTGGAGATATTCGCCCTTGGCCTTGCTCTCTTTGTGGACCATGTATGGATTGCCGCAGGTTGGGCAGGCTTTGTCGACCGGCTTGTCCCAGCTGGCGAACTTGCACTTGGGGTAGTTGGAGCAGCCGTAGAAGATCTTGCGTCCCTTGGTCTGCTTTTCGACGATGTCGCCGTTGCAGCCTTCATTGGGGCACTTGATCCCGAGCGTGATCGCCTTAGTGTTCTTGCAGTCGGGGTAGGCCGAGCAGGCCAGGAACCGGCCGAAGCGCCCGGTCTTGACCACCATCGGCGAACCGCACTTGTCGCAGACCTCATCGGTCTTGTTGGCCGCCTCTTCTTCGGGCAGCGGGCGGGTCGACTTGCATTCCGGATAGGCGGAACAGGCCAGGAAACGGCCGTTGCGTCCCCACTTGATCACCATCGGCGAGCCGCACTTCTCACACTTGATATCGGTCTCTTCGGTGAGCGACTTCTTGATCTCGTCCTGCTTGCCCTTGAGATCGCCGATCGCGCTGGCAAACGGCTTGTAAAAATCGTTGAGCACCTTCACCCAGTCGTCGGTGCCGTCCTCGACCAGGTCGAGTTCCTTTTCCATATCGGCGGTGAACTTGACATTGAAAACCTTGGGCAGGTTCTCCACCAGGATCTTGTTGACCGCCTCGCCCAGTTCAGTCGGGGCCAGCTTACGCTGCTCCAGCTCGACATACTTGCGGTCGCGCAGGGTCGAGATGATCGAGGCGTAGGTCGACGGCCGCCCGATGCCATCGGCTTCGAGGCGCTTGACCAGCATCGCCTCGGAATAGCGGGCCGGCGGCTTGGTGAACGACTGGGTCGGATTGAGCTTTTTGAGCGTGAGCGGGTCGTTTTCGGCCAGGGGCGGGAGGTCACCATTTCCGTTTTCGCCGTTGCCGTTTTCGTCCGGCTCTTTCTCTTCGTGATAGATCTTGAGAAACCCGTCGAACCGGATCCGCTGGGTGGCGGCCCGGAAGGTGAAGCGGCCGGCCTCGATATCGACCGTTTCGACATCGTAGACCGCCGGATTCATCTGGGAGGCGACAAACCGGTTCCAGATCAGAGTATAGAGCTTGAACTGACGGGGCGTCAGATGCTTTTTCACTTTGGCCGGCGGCAGGGTCAGGTAGGTCGGGCGGATCGCTTCGTGAGCATCCTGCACCGCCTGCTTCTTGGAGTAGACCTGCGGTTTGGCCGGCAGATATTCGGGGCCGTACTCGCCCTTAATGTAGTCCCGGGCGGCGGTGAGCGCCTCGCCGGCGATACGGGTCGAGTCGGTACGCATGTAGGTGATCAGGCCGGTGGCGCCGTCCTGACCGATATCGATACCTTCGTAGAGTTCCTGCGCGACGCGCATCGTCGCCTTGGGCGAGAAGCCATATGCCTTGGCGGCTTCCTGCTGGAGGGTCGAGGTGATAAACGGGGCGTACGGACGGCGGACTTTCTCCGACTGCTTGATTGTCGCGACTTTCCAGTCAACCGTCTTCAGCTCATTAATGTAGCCCTGGACCTCGTCCTCGGTGCGGATACAGACTTTTCCGTCGGCCGCGTCGGCCGGTTTCACGACCGTCTTGTCGTCTACTTTGTACAGGCGGGCCGAGAACTGCTCTTGCTTCTTGGTCAGGAGATCGGCGTTGAGCTGCCAGTATTCCTCGGCGACGAACGCCCGGATCTCCGCCTCGCGCTCGCAGACCAGGCGAAGGGCGACCGACTGGACCCGTCCGGCGGACAGGTTACGGGCGACCGTCTTCCAGAGGAACGGCGAGACGGTGTAACCGACGATGCGGTCGAGGACGCGTCGCGCCTGCTGGGCGTTGACGAGGTTCATATCGATTTCGCGCGGGTGCTTGATGGCATCGACCACGGCGCGCTTGGTGATTTCGTTGAATGCGACCCGGTGGAAGCGGGCTTTCGAACCCTTCTTGATGCTGTTGGCGACATGCCATGCGATCGCTTCACCTTCGCGATCCGGGTCGGGGGCGAGATAGACGATCTCGGCCTTCTTGGCCGCCTTCTTCAGTTCGGTAATGATCTTCTGCTTGCCATCGATGACGGTGTAGTCTGGTTCGAAATTGTTTTTGACATCGACACCGAGCTTGGACTTGGGCAGGTCGATGATGTGACCGACCGTGGCCATGATGTCGAAGTCCTTGCCGAGGAAGCGGGCGAGGGTTTTGGACTTGGCGGGCGACTCAACGATGACAAGATTTTTAGCCATTACAATCCTTCAGTCGGTTCGGGGGTGAAGTATTTACCTAATAGTAGA
>CAYPYM010000407.1:0-3770 GCA_964414435.1 uncultured Ignavibacteriales bacterium
TCGTCATCGTCCACGATGTCGATTGAGCATGACGAGACAGACAGTACCAGGATCGCCAGTGCGAACGCCGAAAACAGACATTTCATGGTTCCTCCCCGCGCATAACATGGATACAGTATGATATGTGATAATCATGATGATGGATCTTCGGCGTTCCCCATCACCCGCTTCTTCATTACCTGAAGTACCCCGTAAGTTAGCCACGATATGGACTTTTGTCAAGTGACGGGTGGTTCGCCAGCCGGGTGACCGTTTCGGCGCGGGCGTCTCCGGATGTTCCTCGGGGCGGGCTCGTGATTGAGTGCGCTGTCGATTACGTGGGTGGACATACACAAGAGGCCCCGGTATCCACCCGGGCCTTTCGCATAATTATGGCGGGCTTGCTGGGATATATTTCGAAAAGGGGCACTGGTCTGTACTGCATAATCTTGTGAGTTGCATTGCGGTTCGGCCCCTCAGCGCGGGTTATATCTCCTCTTTGTACCAAATCACTCGCCCGCGCAGCTTCTCTGGATATAGCATCACCACGGCCTTCTTGGCGAGCGCCCTCGAAGATGCCGTTTTTCCAGCCTCCAGATACTGGCAGAGCGTTTTGGCCGGATTACGTCGGGTCTTGCATTTGATGGACCGGACGAGAACATCAACCCGCCGCCCTTTACAACCGGGTATTCTCGGATGTCGCCCGAATTTTGGATTCTGGTAGTCCCATCTCCAGATCGAGCGGAAGGGCAGATGCCTTCGGTTGAATGGATAGAAGAACCAGACATCGAAATCCTTGACACCGTTGGTGCCGTCGACATAGTGCATCGCAGCACCCTGGCACAATGCAACGGCCAGCGGCTTCTTGATGTTGTAGAGCCTTTTCCACTTCTGACCACGGCCCTTCAGAAAGTACTCTTGGAGACGCTTCATGCTTCCGTCGTACAACTCCTGGAGATCTTCACTGGTAATTGGCTCTGTAGAACGCGCGACTTTCACTTTTCCCTCCTGAAGCGACCGTTGTTTAGCTAAGGCATGTCGAGAATCGAGCTATGGGAATAGTATTGGCATTTGATGCAGCAGGCAATCGAGAATCTTTGGGGACGGTGCGGCGGTAGTGCCATTCAATTGTAGCGCAATTGGTTAGAAAAATGGCGGAGAGGCAGGGATTCTCTCAGGGGGATCTCGGCAATACGTTGCCATATAGCGCATTACGCTGGAATCCGCTGAATGCGATCCAGTTAGGTTTTGTGTGCGGTTTTGTCGGGTTGTGTTCGTTTTCGACGTTTTGGGCGGCGCGTGGCCCCAAAATGGTCACAGGGTGGCTGTCCTATTCGGTGATCACAGATCCTCTGGGCTCTACTATCACACGCGTTCCGGCTATGCGGTCGTCAAAGCGGGTTCGTTCGATTTCAATATCAGAAAGACGCCGAGGATATTGAATGCTGGCAATGCGTCGACTGCGCGCAGCAGGTTCCGAACCAATGCGGGCCCGAGGCCAGACTTGCTCCCGTCCAGCCGCACAACACGCAGGTGCAACAGCTTCTTTCCGAGGGTTGCTCCGAAACCGCCTTCCAGCAGAACAAAATACAAGACGATCACCATTAGAAATGCCAGGCACAAGGGGTCGGTCACCAGCCATCCGTAACCCCACAGATGGTTCGCGCTAGTCATAACCCAGACCCCTTTCACTAACTTCGTCACGGGGAAAAACAGAAGACTCAGCAGTAGAAAGTCAGCCGTCAAGGCAACGCAGCGACGCCACGGTCCTGCATACCGCAACTCTGTCTCGTTAGACTGCTCTGTCACATGGCATGACTCATGTGGCTTGTGACTATGCATTGATTGAGTGCTCCATCTCTTCAAGCGCCGAAAAGGGGTCGGGATGGTAACGGAATCAGGCTGCAGAGCTACAAGACTACTAGTGAAAGCAAAGCCCGTGACGCACATTTGCCACGGGCCTTGTCTCACAATCCAAACGTCTCTATCACGGACAGGCTGCGGGCTCCGGTCCACCGCTAAAGAGGTACGCGACGAGGTAGGTCAGATCGGCCACATTGATTGGCTGAATGCCATCCACGTTTCCTTCTTCAAGGCAGGGGGGAGGCGGTCCGCCCTTGAAGAAATAGGCGACGAAAAAAGTGAGATCAGCTACGTTGATTGCTCCCATTCTATCGACGTCCCCCCGAAGCTGACAGCAGCCTACCCGTTCCGCCAGCACGAACGGCGAGAAGTGGTCCGTGGTCCCGCAAATCAGGTTGTTGGCAGTGTCCAGATTGGATGTGACATCAACCCAGGCGCTGTTGTCGTAATGCAGCAGCGCCAGGGCCGCTTCGCTGCCCGTCACCCAGGCGGCATCGTAAGTCAGGCAGATCTCGACCGATCCGGTGAAGGTGGCGTTCGTTGAGATTTCATAGTATCTGGCCGGATCGAGAGGGACAAGAGCAAACCCGGCCGGCGGCGTTGGACCGGTCGGGGAAACGTCGATCGTGGTTTCTCCCGTAACGGTTATTTCAGGGAACGTGAGCGTCATCGATTCCGCAGGGAACGGTATCGTCACATTGGAACCGGGCCTCGTGTTATCGCAGGCATCGCCTTGACCGTCGCCGTTGGAATCGGTCTGGTCCGGGTTGTCGGCAAACGGGCAATTGTCGGTCGCATCGTCGATACAGTCGCCATCGAGGTTGGTCAACCCGGGGTAGTCCTGAACGTAGCAAATCGTCATGATCGAATCGACGAGTGACTCCGTTATGTTCCGAAGTACCAGTTTGCCATACAAGGAAACCGAGGTGCCTGGTTGGTCGACCATGCCGCCGGTGTTCATCGACACCCAGATCGTGTCCACTTGCCCAAACCCGGTTCCGAGCGTTCCCGAAGTCTTCGATAGTTGCAGCCAACCGGGCCATTCGGGATTGAAATTGTCAAAGTCCACTTCATAGCTGAGGGGCAGACCGCCGGTGTTCTCAATCGTCAACGGGTAGTCGAACTGCTGCCCATGCAGCGCCTTGCGGTGCGCGGACAGAATATTCCAATTGGTCTGCAGCACCGCTGCCGGTGTCGGATCGACACAGGCAAGACTGAACCAGTGCACACTGACATCGGTGGTGTCGCCTTCGCCTACAACCCAGCTCCCCGGATCCGAATCCTGGATGAAAGACGCCTCAAGGTACATATCGCCGGTGTAAGTACCGCTCGGGTCGTAGGTAGGAGGCATTTCCCCGGTGGCGTGGCTGATCCCGGCCGGCGCCATCGAGGGCGCCCGTTCGTTGAGACAGTCGCCGGCGACGCAGTCCGGAGAACTGGTTTCGGTGATATTCCGGGCCGCGGACCAGGTTATGCCGCCGTCGGCCGAAATGGCAAGATAGAGATCGCCGTTGGAGTAGCCGTTTTGGCTACAGTCCGGAGTGGTCGCCCGATACGGCTCTTCGTAGCTGGTGAAGAGGCAGTAGAGCTTGCCGTCACATTCGGATATAACCGGGTCGGCCACGCTCAAATCGGTATAACCGATCTCACACGGGAGTCGATGGCGGTCGCCGGCATATACTGTGCGGGTTCTCGCCGGATCGTCGTTGGCCGTCCCGGAACCGTCGGCGCCGAAGCCGAACGACTCCCGCCACATGACGATTCGGGACGTGGAAGCCAAATTCGTGCTGTCGATCCACGTACGCTCGGTCCACACGAGCGCGAATTCGCCGTCCGGGAGCATCAGGGGCGAGATCTCATCCCACGCGCGGTACCCCCCCGAGCATGCCATATGATTCATGGTCAGGTTTACTCGCGGCTGCCAGGTC
>CAYPYM010000408.1:0-3763 GCA_964414435.1 uncultured Ignavibacteriales bacterium
CGTCGATCGTGACGTCGTTGGCGACAAACGAACCGGGTGGCAGGACGGCCTCGATGACGGGGTGGCGACCGCCGCTCACATTGAGGCGGCCGTCGTCGAAGATCTCCGGGCGGCTGTAGCCGCGTTCGACCGCAACCTCGGCGAGACCGGAGACGAGGTCGATTTCGGCGGCGAGGTCGCCGGAGCTCTTAATATCGGCGATGCGGGTGTTGAGCTGGTCGGTCAGTTCGAAGTAGAGGTCTTCCTCGAGCTTGAATATCTTTTCCTCGGCCGAGACGATCAGCTCTTCCTTTTCCTTGAGCTCGGGCGTGATGTAGCGCTCGGCGTTGACGAGGGTCTGCTTGCGAATGTAGTGGTCCGGCACCGACTCGCTGTTGGCGCGGGTGACCTCGATGTAATAGCCGAAGACTTTGTTGAAGCCGACCTTGAGAGTGTTGATGCCGGTTCGCTCGCGTTCGACCTTGGCGAGCGACGCGATGTACCGGCGGGCCTCGCGAATGGAATCGTTGAGATTATCGAGGCGCTCGGAGAAGCCGCGTTTGAAGATGTCGCCCTTGTTGGTCGCGAGCGGGGGTTCGTCGACGAGGGCGGTGTGCAGTTGGGCGATGATGTCATCGCAGACCGGCATGGCGGCGGCGAGCGCGGTCAGGTGCGAGCTGTCGGCTTCGGTGAGGGTGCATTTGAGCGAACGGCAGACCGCGAGACCGTCGGCGACGGCGCGCATCTGGCGCGGGTTGAGCTTGCCGATACCAAGCCGTCCGGCGAGTTTTTCGAGATCGGTCAGGCCGCGCGTCTGTTCGCGGATCGCGGCGGCGAGATCACGGTTGCGCACCAATTCGGCGACCCCGGAGAGACGGCGTTCGATCGATACTTTGTTTCGGAACGGCTGCAGCAGGGCGGCCTGAAGGCGCCGGGCGCCGGCGCCGGTGTGACACTGGTTCACCACCGCAAAGAGCGAGTTTTCCTCGGTGTTGGTGGCGATATTGCGAATCAGTTCCAGGTTCCTCACGGTGCTGTAGTCAAGCACCATGTGCTGGTTGTTATCGAAGCGGACGAGGCGATTGATGTGCGAGAGGCGGTCGCGGTGGTTCTCGCGGAGGTAACGGAAGACGGCGCCGGCGGCGGCGATTGCAAGGCGGCAGTTGCCAACCCCGAAACCGTCGAGGGTGCTTGTACCGAAATGTTCGTTCAGTTCGCGGCTGGCCGTTTTGTAATCGAAATTCCAGTCCTCGAAGCCGGTCAGCATGGTCGAGCCGTTGGCCAGTCCGATCCGCTCGACAGCGTCACGGTCGCCCGGCCCGGCAGCGGGGAAAATCACCTCGCGCGGTTCGAGCACGCGGAGGCGTTCGTTGATTTCATCGACCGGGCCCTCGTCGACGACAAACGCGCCGGTGGTCAGGTCGAGGGCGGCGAGCCCGAGAGCCTTCCCCCGTTGTTCGTAGACGGCGGCGAGCCAGACCGGACGGCGGTCGCTTTCGCCGCTGTCGATTGTGGCGGTGCCGGGGGTGAGAATTTCGACGATGTCGCGCTTGACGATGCCTTTGGCGGCTTTGGGGTCTTCGACCTGCTCGACGACGACGACCTTCTCCCCCGCCGCGAGCAGGCGGGCGAGGTATTTGTCGGCGGAGTGATAGGGCACGCCGGCGAGCGGGATGCGGTCGGTGGCGCTGCCGTGGGAGCGTGAGGTCAGGGCGATGCCGAGGATCGGGGCGGCCTTGACGGCATCGTCGCCGAACATCTCATAGAAGTCGCCCATGCGGAAAAAGAGGATTTTGTCGGGGTGCTGCTCCTTGACGGCGTAGTACTGGCGCATCAGGGGAGTGAGTGAAGCATCGTTGGATTTCCCGCCAGTCATCGGGCGACAACCTGGTAGACTTCGTTATTCTCGGCTTCGAATTTGGCTTTGGCGGCGGCGGCCTGGTTGTAGGTGCCGTAGTGACCGACAAAGACGACCCGGTAGCGGCTGTTGGAGATGGTCTTGGAACGGATGTCGACCGGGACATCGTACCGCCGGAACTTGTCGGCCATCTTGTCGGCGTTACCCTTTTCGGAGAAGACACCGACCTGCACGGAATAGTAGGTGCCGGTGAGCTTCTCGGCCTCGGCCGATGAAGCGGATGAGCCGGTGGTCATGCCTTCCATCTTGTCGACCAGCGGATCGAGTCCGATCGCGGCCGGGTAGCCTTCGCGCAGGATGTTGTAGTAGAAGATGGCGTCGTCGGCGCGTTTGTCGTGAATCGACTCGAGGGTGAGGAGGTAGAGCGCCTGCGGCACGCCGGGGCCGGAGCGGGCGCGGGAGAGTTTGCGGAGGATTTCGACCGCACCGATATTCTTGCCGTTGGCGATCAGCACGCGGGCCTTGTCGACCTCACCCCATTGTTCGGCGTCGCCCTCGGAATATTCGACAAGATAGCGATCGGCCTGGCGAAGAGCCGATTCGTATGCCTTGTCCTGTTCGTCGAGCATGGTCGAGTAGCGCATCATCTGTTCCCGGTATTCGCCTTTCTCCCAGTTGACGCGGTAGTCGACGATGAGTTTGCGGAGCCGGTCGTGGTTGCCCGTCAGATAGTAGTATTCGGCCAGGCGGAGATAGATTTCCTCGCGGTATTGCAGGTCGACGTGGGAATTGAGAGCGACCTCCATGAGCTGGGCGGCGCGGTCGCCGTTGGGCTCGAGCAGCGCCTGGAAAAAGAGGTGGTTGCCGTCGCGGAGAGCCGCGGTCGAGACCTCGGCCAAAGCGGCGCGGGCGTCGTCGAGCTTGCCTTTCCTGATGAGGTCATAGATGTCGTCGCCGGCGGTCACGCCTGACACGGCCGGAACGAGTGACAATATGAGATAGAACAGAATACGTTTCATAGTCTACACGTTATACGAAAATCCGCGGGACCGGGTCAGTGAGAGCCGATCAGGGCGCTGTCGGCGGTCGGGTTGACAGCGGCGGTCCGCTGTTTTTCGAGACGCCGTCCGAGCGTCCGAATCAGATCCTGCACCCGTTTCCGGTCACCCTTTTCGAGCAGGATACGCAGCAGTTCCAGCACCGCGTTCATGTGGTCGGGGTTCGAGTCGACCACCTGGGTGAGGAGTTCTTCGGCGGAGTCGAGATCCCCCTTTTTCTCGTGGAATTCGGCCAGGGTGAGGCGGGCTTCGACGTTGCGCGAGTCGTGGGTGAGAATCGTGCGGCAGATGTCGCCCAGTTCGCCGTAGCGGCCGAGATCAAAGAGTGTCTTTTTGAGGCGCCCGATCACGAGGTGACCTTTGTCCGGCACCGATTCGATCAGCTTTTTCCAGAATGCGGCGGCGTCCTCGTAGCGCTCTTCGTCGGTGTAGGAATCGCCGATCGCGAGATAGGCCGGCACGTAAGCCGGGTCGAGTCCGATCGCCTCCTTGAACAGGATGCGGGCTTTGTGGTATTCGCGCTGCTTGTAGAGATCGCTGCCCTGCTGGTACTTATAGTACGCCAGCGGCCGTTTCGACTTGTTGTGTTCGATCTTGAGCAGCTTGGCCGCGGTTTCGAATGCTTCGTCCCACTTGTGGGCTGCTTCCTGGATTTTCAGCACGTGGATGTACGCCCAGCGGTCACCGGCGTCGAGGCCGATCAGTTCCTTGAGGGCGGCCTCGGCCATGTCGTTATCCTTGAGATCGACGTAATCGAGGGCGAGATGGTGGAGCACCGACGCTTTCTCCTCGGCGGTCAGCCCGGTGCGCAGGGTGAGATCCTTGTGCACCTGGAGGGCGCGGTCGGGTTTGCTGTTATCGCGCAGGA
>CAYPYM010000409.1:0-3761 GCA_964414435.1 uncultured Ignavibacteriales bacterium
GGCGACGATCGGTATCCTGACTTTCTTCATCCGCGCCGTCACCAACCCGGTCCAGCTGCTCGTCGATGTCACCGACCAGGTCAGCCGGGGCGATCTGAGCCGTCAGGTGAAGATCAACCAGCACGACGAAATCGGCCACCTCGCGAACACGTTCAACAAAATGATCGATTCGCTGCGGCAGAGCCGCGACGAGATCGAGGAGTACAACCGCAACCTCGAAGAGAAAATCGTCGAGCGTACCCTCGCCCTCGAGGAGGCCCAGGCGCAGTTGATCCAGTCCGAGAAGATGAGCGCGATCGGCCAGCTCGCCGCCGGCGTCGCCCACGAACTGAACAACCCGCTCGGCGGCATCCTCGGCTACGCCCAGTTCACGCTCGAGAAGATGAAAAAGAATATCCCGCCCGAGGGGCCCTCGAAGGAGGTCCAGAGCTATATCCGGTATCTGACCGATATCGAGACGCAGGCCCGCCGGTGCAAGAATATCGTCCAGAACCTGCTCCGCTTCTCGCGCTCGTCGCATACGACCGAGTTCGAGGATGTCGATGTCAACCAGGTGATCGAGGATACCCGGACCTTCGTCGAGCACCAGCTGCACATGAATCAGATCACGCTGACGCTCGACCTGCAGAAAGACCTGCCGCTGATCCAGGCCAACGCCAGCCAGATGCAGCAGGTCTTCACGAACCTGATCATCAACGCCATGCACGCCTCGCCGCCCGAGTCCGAGATTCACATCATGACCCGCAACAGCCCGGCCGTGGGCGAGTTCAGCGGGGCGGTCGAGATCCGGTTTATCGACCAGGGCCGGGGCATCCCGCCCGAGCTGGTCAACAAGATCTTCGAGCCGTTCTTTACCACCAAGGAGGTCGGCAAGGGCACCGGGCTCGGCCTGTCGGTCAGCTACGGCATCATGAAGGAACACGGCGGCGAGATCAAGGTCGACTCGGTGGTCGGCGAAGGCACCACCTTTACCCTGATTTTGCCGGTTCAGAAACAACTGCAGGATTCCGATAGAACCAACAAGAGTGTTGTTACCAAGTAATTGCGGAAGTACTGAAGTCAATGGATGAGACATCCCGTAAATCAGTCCTCATCGTCGACGACGAGGAGATCATTCGCAGCTTTCTGTTCGAGGTGCTCAGCGAGGAGTACGACGTCAGTCTGGCGTGCGACGGCGACGAGGCGATCGAGGAAATCCGGAAGAAGAAGTACGACCTGATCATCACCGACCTGAAGATGCCGCGGGTCTCGGGCGAAGAAGTGGTCAAGTTCGCCTGCGACAACGACCCGAACTCCAAGGTCATCGTCATCTCCGGATTCTCCAGTCTTTACACGGTAAGTCAGTCGATAAACAACGGCGCCTGCGCGTTCCTGTCCAAACCGTTCTCCATCAAAGAGCTGATGCAGACGGTGACGAACGCGATGGGCGCATAGGATTGCAGCTATGGCAAAGATTCTCATAGTCGACGATTCCGAGGTCATTCGGAATCTGCTGGAAGAGTATTTAACCGACGCCGGGTTCTCGGTCGATCTGGCCATAGACGGTCAGGACGGCATCGATAAGGCCCTCGCGGGCGACTACCAGGTCGTCTTCTGCGATATCCACATGCCCCGCAAGAACGGCTACCAGGTGTACCGCGAGGTCACCGCGCGGAAGCCGGACCTGGCCTTCATCATGACCGACTCCCTGCCCGATCAACTGGCCGAAATGGCCCAGAGTGCCGGCGCCCATTGCTGCCTCACCAAACCGTTCGACCTCGACCAGGTCAAACGGACGCTGGATAAGTTGCTCGTCAAGAGCAAAACGCTATGAGCGAACCCGAATCGCAAGCTGTAAACATTCTCGTCGCCGATGACGAGACCATCGTCCTCTCTCTGGTGCGCGACGCGCTCGAGGACGAAGGTTTCGACATCCGAACCGCCGCCAGCGGCGAGGAAGCGCTCCAGATCCTCGAGCGTGAGGGGATCGATCTGCTCATCACCGACATTCGCATGCCGCACATGGACGGCACCGAGCTGGTCCGGCTCGCCCGCGAACGGAACGCCGATATCGGCGTGATCTACATGACCGGCTACGCCAATCTCAATTCCGCCAAAGACGCCATCAAGCAGGGTGCCTTCGACTATATCCT
This sequence comes from uncultured Ignavibacteriales bacterium, assembly GCA_964414435.1. GTDB lineage: Bacteria > Zixibacteria > MSB-5A5 > GN15 > FEB-12 > JAGNLV01. The sequence continues at coordinate 2,133 of CAYPYM010000409.1, forward strand.
CAAGCCGTTCGAACTCAGCGAGATCCGCCAGGCCGTCCACAAGGCGGTCCAGAAGATCCGCGAACGCTCCGCCGGCAATGACACCGGCGCCCAGCTGGAACGGCTGTCAGACCTCAACCAGATGCTCTTTACGGCCGGTGACCGCAAGTCGCTCGGCGCCGTGTCGCTCCGCTTCGCCATGATGCATTTCGAGGCCCAGCGCGGCGCCCTCGTCCACTGGGACCGCGCCCGGACCGGCATCCATCTGGTCACGATCGACGGCAACCAGACCGAGGATCGGGAGATGACCGATCCGTCCGTGCTCGATGCGGTCGGAAGCCTCTCCCCCGACTCGTTCCGCGAGCCGGTCATCGTGTCATCGTCCGACGACCACCCGCTGCTCCGCCAGGGCGCCGGCCCGGTGCTCCGGGACATCCTGCTGCCGACCTGGTTCGAGGCCGGCACCTCGATGATCGTCGTGCCGCTTTGCCGCGCCGACGCCTTCTACGGCGTGATCATGATTCAGTGCACCGGGGACACCGCGAGCGTGCAGGGCGCCGATTTCCGCATGCTGACAATCGCCGCCGGACAACTCGCCGTCTCGCTGGAAAACCTGTTTCTTCTCGAGGAAACCCAGACCGCCTACGGCCGCCTGAAAGAACTTCAGGACGAGACGATCGAGCTGGAAAAGATGGCCACGCGGGGTGAGATGTCGGCCGAAATTGGCCACGAAATGAACAATTTCCTCGGGGTGATCGCGGGTAACCTGTCGCTGCTCGAGCACCAGGTGCGCAAGGCCGATATCACCGGTCTCGACAAGTACCTCTCGGCAATTCTGAGCAATGTCGAGAAGATGAAGAAATTCACGAGCAACCTGATGGACCTCACGCCGATCGCCTCCAGGAAGGAGACCGTCTTCTTCGAGCAGCTCCTGGCCGAGGTTATCGATTACCTCAAACCGCAGAAACGCTTCCGCGGCGTAACGATTGACACCACCGAGACCGACGGCGCGATTCCGTTCGAGGCCGACAGCATTCACATCCAGCAGTTGCTCTACAACCTGTTCAACAACGCCGCCGACGCCACCCAGGGGTGCGAACGTCGCAAGATCACGGCATCGATATCCCGGGAACCGGATTCAAACCGTTTTAGCTTTATCATCACCGATACCGGGGTGGGAATCGAGCCCGAGTACTTAGAGAAGGCGTTCGAACAGAAATTCACGACCAAGAAGAACGGCCACGGTTTCGGCCTGCTGGTGTGTAAGCGCATCGTCGACAGCCACAACGGCTCGCTGCATGTCGACAGCAAGCCCGGCGCGGGCACCACGATCCGGATCGATTTCCCGGTGGCACAATCGCAACCCGCCCTTACCCCGGCCTGATTTCCCCCTCCGCACATCGTCGGTCAAAAGAACGACGGAACCGTTTCCGGACCCGCCGGTAAGTGGTCATCCGGTCAGCGACACAGAACTCTCGCCCTACTCCACCGTCCGATACGCGCCAGAGAAAAACACCCGAAGGGTGCGCCAGAGAAAAACACACGCAGTGTGTGACAAAATAAGTTTGTCAGTGGCACGGAAGCTTCGACCTACTCTAACCTCTCATACGCGCCAGAGAAGAACACACGCAGTGTGCGCCAGAGAAGAAC
>CAYPYM010000410.1:0-3755 GCA_964414435.1 uncultured Ignavibacteriales bacterium
CGATGTCACCGATTGGGTTGGCATTACACAGCAACTGGCGGGTCTCCGCGATGAGGCTGAGCTGGAACGGCGCCGGCTTCGGGCGGTGCTCGACGCCCTGCCGATCGGCGTGATACTCGCCGACGCGACCGGTCAGCTGATCGAACATAATCCGGCGTTCACCGAAATCTGGGGCGGCAAGAGCCCGCTCGTGGAGTCGCCTGGAAAATACGGTCAATACCGGGCCTACGATCCGGATTCGGGTCGCCCGATCGCCGCCCACGAGTGGGGCCTCGCCCGCGCCATCGCCGACGGCGAAGTATGCATGAATGAGGAGGCCGAGATCGAGACCTTCGATCACAAACGCAAGACGATTCTCAACTACGCCCTGCCCATCCGGGACAGCGACAACCGAATCATAGGAGGCGTGGCGGTCAATGTCGACATCACCGGGCGAAAGCGCGACCAGGAAGCACTCCGCCAGAGCGAGGAGCGACTTCAACTTGCCCAACGGCTCGCCCAGATCGGCACATGGGACTGGGATATTCTCAATGACCGGCTCTTCTGGTCGGACCAGGTGGCCTCGATGCTGGGACTGGAACCGGGTATCCGTGAGACCAATGTCGATCGTTTCCTGTCCCGCGTGCACCCCGATGATCTTGACCGCATCACGGCCTCGATCGAGGCGAGCCTGATGGTCGGCCGCCACTACAAGGAAGATCATCGGGTCACTCATCCGGACGGGTCGATTCACTGGGTTGAAGAAGTGGGCGATGTTATTCTCGACAACGACGGCCGGGCGGTTCGGATGGTAGGCATGATTTACGATATCACCGACCGGCGCCTGGCCCTGGAGGCCAAGGCGCGGCTGGCGACGATTGTCGAGAGTTCGCTCGATGCGATTATCGGCAAAACGCTCGACGGTGTCATCACCAGCTGGAACAAGGGGGCCGAACGAATCTACGGCTTCACCGCCCGGGAGGCGATCGGCAGCCCGATCACGATCATCGTTCCGCCCGAACGGGAACAGGAAGAGCGCCGTATCCTCGCCGAGGTACGCGACGGTCTGAAAGTACAGCAGTATGAGACGGAGCGGGTGACGAGGAGCGGGGAGCATCGATTCGTATCGCTGACCATCTCGCCGATCGAGGACGAGAAAGGGCGGGTCGTGTCGGTGGCGACGATCGCCCGCGATATCACCGAACGCCGGCAGGCCGAAGAAGCGATCCGCCGCATGAACGATCGGCTGGCCCGCCAGGCGGCCGACCTCGCCCGGGCGAACACCGAGCTGGAAGCTTTCAGCTATTCGGTATCGCACGATCTGAGGGCGCCCTTACGGAGTATCGACGGATTCAGCATGGTGCTTCTGGAAGATTACGCCGACAAGCTGGATAACGCCGGTCGCGACTATCTCAATCGCGTTCGCAATGCCAGCCAGAAGATGGCGGGACTTATCGACGACCTGCTGACCCTGTCGCGGATATCCCGCGCGCAGATCCATCACGAGGAGGTCGATCTGACGGCGCTGGCGAACGAGTCGATCGCCGCTCTGCGTAACACCGAACCGGAGCGACAGGTGAATGTTACGATCGCCGACGGTCTCACGGCCCGGGCCGACCGTCACCTGGTCGAGATCGTCGTCAACAACCTCCTCCGCAATGCCTGGAAATTCACCGCGGGCCGGCCCGATGCGAAGATCGAGTTCGGTGAGCGCGACGAAGACGGCGAGCGGGTATTTGTTATTCGCGACAACGGCGCCGGGTTCGACATGGCCTACGCCGACAAACTGTTTCTACCGTTCCAGCGACTGCATTCCGCCTCCGAGTTTCCCGGTACCGGGGTGGGGTTGTCGCTCGTGAAGAGGATTATCGAACGTCACGGCGGGAGAATATGGGGCGAGGGCAAGCCGGGTGAGGGGGCCAACTTCTACTTTACGCTGTGAGATTACCGAGGGACGAACGATGACCGAAAAGACAATATTGCTGGTGGAAGATAACATCGATGATATAGAACTCACCCGCCGGGCCTTCCATCGCATCGACAATGAAAATCAAATCGATGTCGCTACCGACGGTGCTGAGGCACTCGACTATCTCTTCCGCCGCGGTAAACACGCCGAACGGCCGGAAGGGTTCCTCCCGGATCTTATCCTGCTCGATCTCCGCCTTCCCCGCCTCGACGGAATCGAAGTCCTGCGGGCTATCCGAGCCGACGCGCGCACCCGGCTCCTGCCGGTGGTAGTGCTGACCTCGTCGACCGAAGAGATCGATCTGATTAATTGTTACAACGAGGGAGCCAACAGTTATCTCCGGAAGCCGGTCGATTTCAGCCGGATGCTCGATCTGGTGAAATCACTGCAGGAGTACTGGCTCGAGCTGAACGAACCGCCGCCGCCGAAGCGGAGTTAACGTTCGCTCGGCCCGTCTCTTCCCACGGAAGGCGAAGGAGTGCGGGACCGAACGGCAGACAAGCCCGGCGCACGTTCCGACATCCGAGACGGGTCGCCGCAAGCCGGGTTCGTCATGATTTTCGCCGCCTATGCTCGCGATTCACCCTGCCCGACCATCTACCGGCCCATCAACAACACCAAATTGAGACCGATCCCGAGAATGGCACCGGCGGCGCTGGTGTCGTAACCGTCGTACGGATCGTCGTCGCCGCTGCCGGTGAGCATGAGGTTGGCGTTTAGGTCGAATCCGACCTGCGGACTGATCGGGATGATCCCGCCGCCCGACATATACACGCCGAGCTTGGATTCATCCGTCTCGGTCGGGAAGGAGCCCTGGATGTCGACAATGGTGAAGTCGAAGTGATGGTTCACCGAACCCAGGCCGGCTTCAAGGTACCCGATCGGCGCGGTCGGGCCGGCCGGCTGGGTCATAATGCCGGCCACGAAGTAGAATTCGGTCAGAGTGACTTCGATATCCTGGATGCTGCCGAGGTAGTTTCCGTTCGGATCGTAGAAGTCCAACGTCCTCAACAGATCGTCTACACCGAGCGAGAGACGGCGGAAATCCACGCCAAGATAGATGACGTCGCTGACGGCGAGCTTGGCTCCGGCCACAACCGCCGCGCCGTTGGTGAGCCCCTCGTAGTAGGCTCCGCTGGACGTACCGAGGCCAGCCCCGACGGAGAGCGCAAAGCGGAAACGCGGCCCGGGGCGCCAGCCCGGGGCGATGATGCGGCCGGTGGTGTAATAGGAACCGCGCGACCGCTGCGGTGTGTCGGGCGACGGTGCGGGCTGCTCGGGCGCGGGCGTTGCTCCCGCCTGACCGTGAAGGACGTCGGAGGTGATATCCCGTCCGTCGGCCGCGGCGATGCGGCGGATACTCTCGTTGGCGAGGCTCTTGCGGGCGCCGTCCGGGTTGATGATCCAGATTTGCGATTCGCCGACGGTCGATTCGACATCGACGTGCTCGTAGATCCATCCGGTGGCCGTAACCACGGTTACATTCTGCCAGACGGTCGGCTCGGCCTGCGCTGACGCGGTGGCGCCGATCAGCACGAAGAGCGCCGGCAGCAGCCGGCGGCAGGCCCGCCGCAGTGCGTTCCGGCTCCGGTTGTGTGCGATTCCGATAACCTTCACGATTACCTCCATCAAGCCCTGACCATTGATCGCTGAATAGACAGAGACGCCGGGAGGTCCCGGCGTCTCGGCGTCAACTTCGAAGGTGGGTAACCCGGTCGGTTACCTGACCCGAAATTCGAATTTCTCCAGTTGCCGGACTTTCTCCCGCTCCTGAGGCGAAAGCTGGGCGATATCGATGATACCGATA